>DATNLV010000521.1:0-7542 GCA_035602665.1 Bryobacteraceae bacterium
CTCGCCCTCGACCGCGAATGTCGCCGCCGCGGGAAGCGGCGCGCGCTCGCGTGACCGACCGGTGACGACGAGAGCCCGCGTCCCCATCGCCTGCGCGGCCGCCGGGACCTCGCCGAGCGCGCCCTCTCCGAACACGATGCGCGTCGCGGTCGCGAACTCGAAGCGCATCCTACCAATCCTGTTCGGCGGGGAAGACGGTGGTGTACCTCGCCCTCGAGCGCGGCTCGGCCATCATCGGCTCCGCCACAGCCTGCCATGCCGCGTAGTGTTTCGAAGCCTTGTGCGCCACGGTGGCCTCGACGGTCCGGTAGATCTCGATCAGGACGAAACGCGTCGGGTCGTCTTCCTGCTGGATGACGTCGAACCGCAGGATGCCCGCTTCGAGCACGCTATTGCGCGCGTTCTCGACCGTGGCCAGCCTGAAGGCCTCGACGAACTCCGGCTTTACGTGTACGTGTACGTGAACGATAACCATCTCGGCTCGATGATAACGCGCTTCAGCGCGTCAGGTTGTAGAGCAGGCCGCGCGGACCCGGGGCTGGCTCGAATTTCGCCGCACTTGCGAAATTCGTGCCTGTCCCACCATCGCGACGCACTGCACTACCGCGTCAGGTTGTAGATCAGGCCGAAAGGGTCTTTGACGTAGCATCTCGGAAAATCCGGCTCGTCCTTGACGATCTCGCAGCCGTTCGCGACGAGTCGGCGCCTGGCTTCGTCGACGTCCTTCACCGTGACTTCCAGCACCGGTCCGAGCGCTGGCCCGGGCTCGATGAACAGGTTGATATGCGCGCCGTGAAGACCGATCATGTTCGGCGACGGATCGGTGATCGTGAACCCGAGCTGCTCGACATAGAAGGCGGCCGCTTTCGCTGGGTCCGGCGCTTGAATCAGAATATCGGTGCCAAAAGTGTTTGCCATGTTCGCTCCCCTCGGGGTATAGGACAAACGTAGCAGCTGCATGGACGCGCCGCAACGCGTAGGCTAGGATCGAACGATGACCGATGCGACGGTGATTGGACTGCTCTCCGACACCCACGGCCTCATGCGTCCGGAGGCGTTGGCAGCTCTGCGCGGGTCCGACCTGATCATCCACGCCGGCGACCTCGGAAAGCCGCAGATCCTCGAAGAGCTACGCGCCCTGGCGCCGCTCGTCGCCGTGAGAGGCAACGTCGACAAGGGAGACTGGGCCTTTCAGTTGCCTCTGACGGCAGTCGTCGAGACCAGTTCCGCGCGGATCTACGTTCTGCACGACCTCCAGCAACTGGACCTCGACCCTGCCGCCGCCGGGTTCGACATCGTCGTCAGCGGGCACTCCCACAAGCCCGGCCAGACAAAGCGCTCCGGCGTGCTGTACCTCAACCCGGGCAGCGCGGGCCCCCGGCGTTTCAACTTGCCAATCACGGTGGCCCGCCTCGACCTGCGACGGTCGCCGTGGAGCTTTGATTTAATCGACCTCTCGGATCGAGAGGCGTAGCGCCCTGCCGGCGCAGCTACTCTGGCGTGGCACCGCAAGCTGTTGTGTGCAACTTTTGCCGCCGCCCAAGGCAAGAAGTGCCTCGCGTCCCGCCAAGCAAAGAGGCGAGTTTTGGCGGCCGCCACCGGGTCTTCACCTTCACGCGCGCTTCCAGGGGGACGGCCCATGACGTGCTCTTACGACGGCAGTCGATGTCACGATGCCCCGAGCGTGAAGGGCATGACACCACAAGGAGAAACAGATGAAACTGAGCACGACGGATCAGATCAAGGGCAGCGTTCATGAAGTGAAGGGCAAAGCTAAAGAGAAAGCGGGACAAATCACGAACGATCCCAACCTGGTGGCCGAAGGCCAAAACGAGAAACTCGCCGGCAAGGTCCAGAAGAAAGTCGGCCAGATTGAAAAGGTGCTCGGAAAGTAACCACCGATTCGCGCTGCCCGCGTAGCGCATCGTAGCAGTCCGGTACGAATCACGTGCCGGCGGGCGCAAGCGGACGCCCAGAAAAAAGGAGCGGTCAAAATGCTGATATTGCTTATCATTCTGGTGTTGGTCTTGGGCGGTGGTGGCGGGTATTACGGCCACACCCGCTGGGGCTATGGCGGGGGTGCGGGCGTAGGGCTAGGCACGATTTTGCTGATCCTCCTCGTTGCCTACATGCTGGGTCTCTTCAACTGAGGCTCGCAAAAATCAGACGGAAACGTGGGGCGGGACCCCAGTCCTGAGGCCGGCGCCGGCGTCGGCCTGCGCGCAACTCGTCTGAAAAGACGGAAGCCGGACGTGCGTCAGCCTGACGCCTTGGGCTGGATCAGTTCCTCGATCTGCTCGACAGCCTGCGCCAGGCTGGTGAACAATCGATCCGGTTGGGTTCGTTCGAAACGCGCCTTGGCCTTTTCCGTATCGCCGCTGAACCCCCAAACTCCGACTACAAGTTTAAGTTTGGGGAAGCGTTCCCGGATCAGTTTGCACATCGTCCGTGCGGGTGGAAAGGCGTAAGGCGGCAAGGCGCAGATGCAGACCACGTCGTCTTGCCTCTCGATCATCGCCAGCAACTCAACCGGGGAGGTGTGGGAGAGAGGAAGAGACAGGGTCGCGTGGCCGGCGTGTTCCAGAAGTTGCGCCAGCATAGCGGCCGTGACCTCATCGGCCCGATCATTCGCCGGAATGCAGAGGATTCTGCCGTGGATACGCTCCGCGGAGCCCGATTCCACCGCGGCATCTTCGACCTGGGACGAATCGTGCGCCAGTTGGAACTCCGAAAACTCGGTAATCATGTCGTTGATGCTGAGAAAGAGAAACTCCTCCCGGGATGTTTCCATCGCCCCTTTGTGGCGATCCTGCTCGGCGAGGCTCAAAGTGGGTATGAGCACCGAATCGTATAACTCCACCAGGGTCTTCTCTTTCAAGAACCGGTCCACAATCGCGTGCGCCTCGGGTTGGTCCATCGCCAGCAGGCGCTGGTAGATCTGAGCCTCCTCCCCCAGAACTACCTCATCTCCCAGCAGCGTGTGAAGAAAAGAGAGCTGCGGAACGTAGCGGCCCAGCACAACCGCGCAAACAGTGAGCGGCGTAGACAGGATGAGACCGGCGGGCCCCCACAGAAGAGTCCAGAAGATAGCCGCCACCAGTAGCGCCAACGAAGAGATCCCCGTATTCGCCCCGTAAAGCCACGGCTCGACGAAGTTGGAAATGACCAGTTCCAAGCCGGCAAACAGCAGGAACACCAGCAGCAGTGGCAGCCAACCGTCAAAGGCTGCCAGCGAGAGCGCCAGCGGCAGCGCCGCGGCAACCGTTGTGCCGACATACGGCACGATGCGCAGGAGGGCGGCGACCACTCCCCATAGCGTGGCACCAGGCACGCCGATGCAGTACAGGCCGAACCCGAACAGAGATCCAAAGCCCGCATTGACCAGGATCTGCATCAACAGGTATCGGCTCACACGTTGCGCCGCGTCGTCGAGCGCCTGAGTCATCATGTTGATCTGACCGAGTCCGACCAGCCGGAAAAGCCGATGTCTCAAGTCGTATCTCTTGACCAGCATGAAGACCGTGAAGACGAGGACAAGTCCTGTCAGCCCCAGAGGCCGAACAACGGGGGCCAGGTCGCGCAGGTAGTCCCATCCATCCGCCGGCTGTGGCACGATCTGTACGGGCATCGGAAGCGCGGGGGCAGCACTCGGCGCCGTGCGCCGCTTCCGGCTCTGCTCCGGAGAACCCGGCTCCTCAGAGGGTGTCCCAAGGCTGGAAAGTTCGCGCACAATGTCATTGAAGCTGTTGGCCGCGAGGCCGAGCGGTCCCTTCTTGGGAATGCGAAGCGCTTCCATCTTGAGGTGAATGTTCTGGCGGTACCGGGGAAGCTCCTTAGCGATGTCAACGAACTGAATGGCGATGATCCAGGCAACGCAGGCAGCCGCCGCGATCGTGACCAGGACGGTCACGGCGACCGACAGCACGCGCCCGATGCGCGCTCTTTGCAGGAACGCGACCACAGGGCTCAAAACGAACGTCAGAATGAGGGCGAAGGCCAGGGGAATCAGAATCTCGCGGCCGAGATAAAGCACCGCAATCGTAACCAGCAACATGACCATCGCCCACTTATTGGAGCTGGGGTGGACCCGCGCCGAGCTCATCGGCAAGTCAGCCGGGCTTGTCGCCGGACCCTTGTCGGGGCGCCTGTGGAACGACGGTCGGTTCCAGAAGAAGGCCATGTTAGAGGCCGTTGAGGCGTTCACGCCGCGGGAGGGCCAGCCCAGCCCGATCGGCGATCTGCGTCCCGCCGCTGCTGGGCATCTTAGCAGTATTCGCGGAAGCGCGATCTACCAGCCCACCGGCTTCCCTTTGTTCTGCTCGTCCAGCCACTTCTGCAATGGCGCGAAGTAGTCGCGGATCGCCGTGGCGTCCATCTCGCGCTGGCCGGTGAGGGCTTCGAGCGCGTCCGGCCACGGACGGCTCTGTCCCATCTCGAGCATGGCCGCGAAGCGCCGGCCCGCTTCCTGATTCTGGTACACCGAGCAGCGGTTCAGCGGACCGGTGCAGCCCGCAATCTTCGCCAGCGCGCGGTGGAACTGGAACTGCAAAATGTCCGCCAGGAAGTAGCGCGAGTAGGGGACATTGGCCGCGACGTGATACTTGGCCGCGGCGTCGAAATCGGCCTCGCTACGCGCGACCGGCGCGTCGATGCCCTGGTATTTCCGGCGCAGCTCCCACCACGTTTCGTTGTACTTCTCCGGCGGAATCTGGCCCGAAAACACCTTCCAGCGCCATTGATCGATCAGCAGCCCGAAGGGCAGGAAGGCGATCTTTTCGAGCGCCTTCTGCATCAGCAGGCCGATGTCCTTGGATGGATCGGGCGCTTCTTTGAGCAGGCCCAGCTTCACCAGGTACTCCGGTGTGACCGAGAGCGCGATGGTGTCGCCGATGGCCTCGTGGAAGCCGTCGTTGGCGCTGTCGCGGAACAGAAACGGCTGCCGGTCGTACGCGCGCTGATAGAAGTTGTGGCCCAACTCGTGGTGGATCGTGACGAAATCCTCGGCCGTGATGTCGATGCACATTTTCAGCCGCACATCCTCCACGTAGTCGACGTCCCAGGCGCTGGCGTGACACACTACGTCGCGGTCCTGCGGCTTGACGAAGAGCGACCGCTCCCAGAAGGTCGTGGGCAGCGGCGCGAATCCCAACGACGTGAAGAACCCCTCGCCGTAGCGCACCATTTGCCGCGCATCGGTTTTGCGTTCCTTCAGGATCTCGGTGAGGTCGTAGCCGGGGTCGGCATCCTTCGGCGCCACCAGCGGGTAGATGTTGTTCCATTCCTGGCCCCACATGTTGCCGAGCAGGTGCGCGGGGATCGGCCCGTTGGCGGGAACAATGTCGCCGTACTTTTCGCGCAGCCGGCTGCGGACGTAGGCATGCAGCGAAACGTAGAGCGGCCGCACCTGCTCCCAGAGCCGGTCCAGCTCCTTGGCGTATGCATCGGGCGCCATGTCGTACTTCGACCGCCACATGGCTCCCATATCGGCGAAGCCCAACTCGTGCGCGCCCTTGTTGCCGAGTTCGACGTAGCGCGCGAACTCCTGCCGCATCGGCGGCGAGATGCTGTGCCAGCCGCGCCAGACATCCAGAAGCTGGTTCGGGTCGCGGCTGGTGGCCATGATGCGGGTGATGTCTTCGAGGTCGAGGCACTTCGACTGGTCGCCGCCGGGGCAATACTTCCCGCGGCCGTACGTGCCTTCCATCGACGAAACGATCTGGGTCAGCTCGGCGGACTCCTTCGGATCGGCGGGCGTCGCCAGCGTCAGAGCCACTTTCAATAGCGTGAATTTGCGCGCCAGCTCGGGCGGCAACTGCAGCTTGTCGAACCGCGTGGCGCGCTTGGTCAGATCCACCGTCGTGGCGATGGCGCGCTCGTCTTCGCGTGCGGCCACCAGTTCGGTGTCCTCGGTGATGAAGTTGGATTTGATCCAATCCGCATGGCTCGCGAAAACAGCCAGGTCGAGCAGGGTATGCTCGGCCTCGTCCATGAAGGCCTGCGCCTCGGCGACGGTCGGCGGCTTCTGGGGCCCGGCGGCGAACGCGGCGGCCGAGCAGGCAAGCAGGGCTGGGATGATCAGGGGGAAACGCATAACCACTAGAGTACGCCTGGACACCCTGGGAAGGGGGTGTACCGACCCGCCCTTACCGACCCGCCCTTACCGAGCCGCGACCGCAAGGGAGCGGGCCGTCGCGCACCCTGGGAACGCATGAGGCACACGATCCCGCAAATCCGTGCGAAGATCGGGCTAAGAGGGGCGATGGCCGCCAGGCAACCCGTATTCGAATCCACCGCAAAGGAAACCGGGCGCGTCGAAGCGTTCAGCGACGGCGTGTTCGGCATCGCCATGACCCTTCTGGTGCTCGACATCAAGGTTCCGCCTCCAGCGAATGGCACCCGCCTGGCGGAAGATCTCCTCAGGCAGTGGCCGGCATACTTCTCCTACGTGACCACGTTCCTCACCGTCCTGATCATGTGGATGAACCACCACAAGCTCTTCCGTCACATCCACAGAATCAACCACCCATTCCTGGTTCTGAACGGCTTGCTGCTGATGGGTGTGACGCTTGTGCCGTTTCCCACGGCCCTGCTGGCGGCCTACCTGGGACACCCCGGCGCGCAGACCGCGGCGGCCGTCTATAGCGGCTGGTTCATAGTGATCGCGATCTTCTTCAACCTGCTTTGGCGCTACGCCGCTTCTCGCGGCCGCCTTCTCGCGAGGGATTACGACCCGGTCGCCGTCGCCGCCATCACCGGCCAGTACCGCTTCGGGCCGCTGTTCTACGTCGCCGCCTTCGGGCTGGCGTTCCTCAACGTGGCCGCGAGCGTAGGCCTGTGCTTCGCGCTGGCGGTATTCTTCGCGGTGCCCGAGCGGCAAGCCCGGCGCTAAAGCGCCACCACCTGTTCGATCATGCTCCCCACCGCGATGCGTTCCCGCGAGCCGCCATCGGGCGCAATGCGCTGGACCGCGCTGCCGTTGCTGTAAATGACGGAGCCGTCCGCTGCGATGTCGAACGAAAGGACGCTTTTGGCCAGCACCTCCGGCGCGCCGCTCCCCGCCCGCCGCACAAGTTGCCAGGACGAAGGCACCAGCGCGGGCGCTTCGGGATCGCCCAGCCGGTCCTCGCGCGCGGCGCGTGCGGCATCGATCAGGTTGCCCCAGATCATCATCTGCTTGAGATCGGGCTGGCGCTGCGCTCCGCCCTGCGCCGTAGTCAGCGGCTTGCCCGTGTAGCGCATCGAGAAGAAGTTGAAGTACTGGAAGATTGCCTGCACCAGGCGGTAGGGAAACAGCACGGCGTCGAGCAGCGCGCGCAGCGGACTGACCTTGCGCCCTCCCCCGGTGTAAGGCCGCCGGATGTAGTAGAGCGAGCCTTTGGCGTCTTTCTGCGGCGCCAGCAGATCGTGCTCCGCTTCTTCCGCCAGGCACTCCATCTCGCCCGAATCGAGGTCGATCTGCTGAACGCTGAACGGGCCCAGGCCCGAGACGCGCCCACCGCCGTCGCGTCCGACTCCCGCGCTCTGGAACACCAGCTTGCGGCC
>DATNLV010000539.1:0-4879 GCA_035602665.1 Bryobacteraceae bacterium
AACCGGTTCGGCCTGCGCCCAGGCTGGCGTCGTCTGTACGGCGCCCGCCTCGACCGGGCCGCACGCCGCCCAGGCGTCCAGCAGAGTCGAAAGCAGCCGGGACACCTCGCCTAAAGGAGCATCGGCCTGATCGAGGTTGGCCCGCAGGAGCCGCCGCTGCATGTAGTCGTACAGCTCCACCAGGTTGGCGCCCATCGTGGGATCGGCGTCCCGGTTGACCGAGAAAGTGAGGTGGGCGATGATCGCGCCAGCCCTGGTGATCTGAGCCGAGCGCGCGGCGATATCTCCCTCGCGCAGGTGCTGCCTGGCCTTCTCCACCGCGTCGATGCCACCACGGTAAAGCATCCGCACCAGCTCGACCGGATCGGCCGAAAGCACGCCATTCTCGAAGTAGCTCTCTGCTCCGTTGTACATTCTGTCCTCGAACTACTCATCGGTCGGGCCGGGGCCGTCGTGAGGGAACCAGCAGCCCCATCTTGGACGCCAAACCATTAGAAAGTGACAAGAAAACGGCACTGACCAATAGATGGCAGGGCCTCGAAACCGGGGCGCAAACCACGCTCGGGCGCCCTCACAGATCGCGCCGCGAGAAGGTGCGGATCGCCAGCGCCAGGGCCGTCGCCAGGTACACGCCGGCGTAGAGCACCATCCACGCGCTGGGGACCGAACCGATGCTGAACGGCCCGCGGCCGAAGCTGCCGATGACCGGACCCTGGAGCTCGAAGGCGGCGCGCCGCCAGAGCGACTCGCTGGGCATTACCACGCTCGCCAGAACCCCCAGGTCCATGGCGGTCTGGCTGTGCGCCAGCCAGCCGAACTCCTCCACCCAGCCGCCCAGAAACGCCAGGATGTGCAACCCGAAGACCGCCACGCCCGTGGCCAGAGTCGACAGGCTCGCTCCGAAGCGGAAGGTGACGGCCAGCAGCAGCATGCTCTCCAGCCACATCAGGCCGATGGCCTCGGGCACGTGCGACGGGGTGTGGCCCCCGATCAGGCGCACCTCGATCAACATCCCGCCCGCCAGGAACGCCAGGTAGACCGTCAGCATCGCCGCGAAGCCCAGCCATTTTCCGAAGAGGACCTCCCAGCGCCGGATCGGCTTGGTGACCACGGCCTGGATGATGCCGGAGTTGATCTCGCCGGCAATGGTATCGGCGGAAGTCAGGATCGTGATGACGGCCAGCAGCCAGTTCACCGCGTACATGCCCATGGCGAAGAGCACGATGACCGCCTGGCGCCGGAAAAGCAACTGGCGGCTGGCCGCCCCCGGCAGGCTCTCCAGCACCTTGTGCAGGCCGAAGCCGTACAGCAGCAGATACGCGGAGCCGATGGCCGCCGCCACCGCCAGCAACCGGCGGCGCGCCGCCTCGCGGCAGGTGAGCCCGGCAATCACCGCAACGCCTGTCATAGGCCCGCCTCGGTTCCCACAATGCGCAGGAACATCTCCTCGAGCGAGGCCTGCCGCGAGTGGAGCGAATAGACGCGGGCGCCGCTCGCCACCAGGTAGGCCACCACCTCGGGCACCGACTCCTCGGCGCGGACTTCGAGCGTCAGCGACTCGCCCTCCAGGCGGATCGAGCCGGCCCATTGCTCCAGGCCAGCCAGCGCCTCCGGCCGCAGGTTCTTGACGCGGGCCTCGATCGAGCGCTCCTCCATTCCCAGCGTCTTCAGGTCGCAGGTTTCGAGCACTTCGCCGTGCTTGATGAAGGCCACGCGGTCGCAGGTGACCTCGACCTCCGAGAGCAGGTGCGAATTCAGAAACACGGCGGCGCCGCGGTCGCGCTCGGCGCGGATGATGTCGCGCACCAGCAGGCGGCCGGCCGGGTCGAGCCCGCTGGTGGGCTCGTCGAGAAAGATCAGTTCCGGCTCATTCAGCAACGCCTGCGCCAGGCCAATGCGCTGCAGCATTCCCTTGGAGTAGTCGCGCAGGCGCTTGCGGCCATGGTCGGCCAGTCCCGCCAGCGCCAGCAGTTCCGCCACGCGACGGCGGCGCCGGGCGGCGGGCATCCGGTAGAGGCGGCCATGGAAGTCCAGAAATTCCTCGCCGGTCAGCCAGTCGTGAAAGCGGAAATGCTCGGGCAGGAAACCCACCCGCGCCCGCACACCGGTGTCGCCGAGCGGGCGGCCGAGCAGAAGGGCCTGGCCCTCGGTCGGCGTCACCAGGCCCAGCAGCATCTTGACCGAAGTGCTTTTCCCCGCACCGTTCGGGCCGAGAAATCCGAAGACCTCTCCGCGCCCGACTTCAAGAGTCAGACCGCGGACCGCGACCTTGCTCCCGAAGGTCTTGCGCAGATTCGCGGTTTCTATGGCGCTGTCCTGCATGAACGCGTTTCCGTGGCGCAGCCTTCAGCCTGCCGTGTCGGCACTCCTGCCGACACCCATCCGTGTCCTATCGTAGCGAGGCCGCCAGCGGTTGGGCCAGCGCGGGATTACCGTAGCCGCCCACCGAGTACATGACCCCGTTGTGGACCCACACCAGCCCGTAAGCCGGCGGCAGCTTTGTCACCCGGTTGCGCGAACCCTCGCCTACGCGCGCCACCACCTGGCGGTCGGCGAGTCCCGTGATCATGAGCCCCTGTACGCCATCCACCGCTACGGTCTCGAAGGTCGCGGCGTTCCGGGGAACGGGAATCGCAAGGGTCGACGTCCAATCGACGGTCTGGCTGAACAGATGCGCCTGCTCGGCCGTCATGCCGGCCAGTTGCAGGCCGAACTCCGCCACGCCGCTCAGGTCGAGCTGCGGCGTGGTCACCACGGTTGGAACGGGAACCTGGGAGACGACCACGCAGTCGTCATAGGGTCCGTGCGTGGGCAGGCGCAGGTCCTCGACAGGGCAGTTGCCGTAGCGGGCCACCACGTTGGCCGGCACATCCACGGCGACTTGCGCGCCATTCAGATCCGCGGGGAACTGGAGGTCGGTCCGTCCGGCCACCGAGAGCAGGGTGTCGAGCCGTTGCTGGCTGGCGGCGAACTGAAAGGCGCTCTCCGTGTTGACGGTGATCTGCGGGGTGTCCGTGCGCAACTCCGGCAGCCGCACGGTCATGGACGCCAGTTTGGCCGCTTCGTCGCGGTCGGCTACGGTCAGCCGCCGGCTCTCCTTGGTTTTCACGACGGCATCGGCCAGCAACTGCTGGATCATCTCGGCCTTGCCTTCGGCGATGAACTCGCGCTCCATGGGGACGGCCACAACCGTCTTGATCCGCAGCATGCCGAGCAGCTTCTGCGCGACGGCGCGGCCGGGCGGGGAAATCAGCAGCACGGCGGCGACTGCGACCGCGGCGATGGCGCCCCAGGCCGGTGTCAGCCGGGGAATCCAGAACGGCCGCGGAGCCCGGTCGGCGTTGAGGCGGGGCTTCAGGTGTGCCAGGGCCACGCGTGCATCGGCCGGCTCGCTCACGGGCGCGAGCTCGGAAAGAAGCACGCCGGTCCGCGCGGCACGCCCGGCGATTTCGGCGGAGCGCCGGCGGCAGTCCGCGCAGCTTTCGAGGTGAGCCTCGACCTGCCGGAGCTCGGTCTCGCTCAGCTCCCCATCCACCTTCGCCCGCAGGATTCCATCAGAAATGCACATTGGGTTCTCCTCCAATTCGCCGATACGCTTTCTCGAACGCCGCCTCGGCGCGGGCCAGAGACTGCCCGACCGAGGTCGATTTGACGCCCATCGCTTCCGCCACTTCTCTGTACGACAGACCGCTCGCTCTGAGCGTCAGGATCTGCGCCTGGGCCGGTTTGAGGGTAGCCAGCGCCGCGCGCACGTTCTTCGCCCTCTCGCGGCGGAGCACATCCTCGAGCGGGCCGGCCGCCGCCCCTGACTCCGCCAGCCGCTCGCCGGCTTCGGGATCGCGCTGGCGGCGCCGGTTTCCGGCACGCAGGGCGTCGATGCCCAGGCGGCTCGCCGTCCGGTACAGCCAGCCGCCCAGGTTCTGATAGCCGTCCGGCGCCGAAGGCTGCCGGTAGAGCTTGAGGAAGGCGTCGCTGGCGATTTCCTCGGCCTGCGCGCGGTCGCCCAGCACGCGCTGGACCACGGCCACCAGTCGCGCGTAGTGTTCGAGAAAGACCGCCTCGAAGGCCGCCGCCGACCACCCCGCCCGCTCGCCGCCCAGCGCGCTCATTCCCAGCCGCATCGTCGCCTCACCAGCGTACTCCATCGTGGCTCTCCGTTCCCGGTCTCTGAAGGAAGAACGAGCGGGGCGGCGACTTTGTGACAGCGAGCTTACGCAGCTGTCAGCCATCAGCTCTCAGCCCGGGCCGGCAAGAACCCAAGCGTTGCCCCGCTCATTGCGTGATAGAGTCGTGAAAGAGGCGACCGCGGTATGAAGCGGACAATTCAGGTGCGGATTTTTCGTGGCGAGCGGCAGTATGTTGCGGAGTGCCTGGACCTGCCTGTGGTGACCGAAGCGCCAACGCTCGATGAGCTGGCTGTAAATATCCGCGAAGCGATCTCCCTGCACTTGGAAGGCGAAGGTCTGGCAGAGCTTGGTTTTGCACAGGACCCAACGATTCTGGCCACCCTGGAGTTGCAGGCCGCCGCCTGATGCCCAAACTGCGATCGCTTTCGGGTTCGGAGTTACTGGCCATCTTCAACTACTTCGGATTCCGCCCATTCTCCCAGCGAGGCAGCCCGTCAAACTTCATCGCATAGCGGCATCGGGTGCACGGCAGACGCTCACGATCGCCCTTCACCAGGACGTGGATCGCGGCACACTGCACGCGATTAATCGTCAGGCGCTCCGCTTTGTTTCAGAGTCCGATCTGCGACGCAGTATGTAAAGCTGCGGCGACTCCCCCGTGCGATGTCGCCCTACCAGTTCGTGCTGGCGATGGTATTGGGCATGTACATCGGCTTTGCCCGCCTGAGCCAGTTGCGGTTCGTGGCGTTGGA
>DATNLV010000542.1:0-5010 GCA_035602665.1 Bryobacteraceae bacterium
AACCCCATCCTCACCAAGGCCGCCATCCCCTATCCGGTCGAGACGGTTCACAACGCGGCGGTGGTGAAGCATGGGAGCGAATACGTAATGCTCTTCCGCTCCCACCTGCGCACCGGACGGTCCATCATCGGCCTGGCTCGCAGCGCCGATGGATTCCGGTTCACCGCCGATCCGGAGCCCTTCCTGACTCCCGCGCAGGACGGCCCGTTCGCGGCCTATGAAGAGTTCGGCGTCGAGGACCCGCGCGTGACCCGGCTCGAAGGGGAGTATGTCATCACTTACAGCGCGTACTCGCGCAACGGGGTCCGGATCGCGCTCGCGAAGACGAAAGACTTCCAGCACCTCGAAAGGGTCTCGCTCATCACCGAGGCCGACTATCGGAACGTCGTGATCTTCCCCGAGAAGTTCGACGGCCTCTACGCCCGGCTCGACCGCCCCCATTCGGAAATCTCCCCGTGGTCGATCTGGATTTCCTACTCTCCGGACCTGCGCTTTTGGGGCGAATCGCAACTCATCATGAAGCCCGTGCAGTATCACTGGGACGAGATGAAGATCGGTCCCGGCGCGCCGCCGATCAAAACGGATCAGGGATGGCTTTCCATCTATCACGGCGTTTTCCAGACCATGGACGGATCGGTCTATCGCCTGGGGGTCGCTCTTCATGACCTCAAGAACCCGGCGAAGATCATCGGCGTGGGCGACTCCTGGATCCTGCAGCCGGAGGACCCCTGGGAAATCACGGGCTATGTCCACAACGTCGTTTTCACCTGCGGCGCCGTTGCGGAGCCCGATGGAACCGTGAAGATCTACTGGGGCGGCGCGGACACGGTCATGTGCGTGGGCGAAGCGAATGTCTCCGATCTGGTCGCGTTGTGCCTGGATCACGGCAGACCGGCAAAGTGAGGCTCCGGGGCGCCGGGCGCTCATCGCGGAGCCGCCGAGAGACCACCGGTGGCGAGGCCGTTGGCGCCCGCGGAGCTCCACAGACCGGTGCTCGTGCGGTACCACCACAGCGCATTGGCTGCATCGCGGCCGACCACGTAGAGCTGGCCCGGCGTCGCGGCCGCCGCCAGCGTCTGAATCGTGTACTGCGCCCAGGTCCACGGCAGCCAGAGGACCGACGGGCTTTCGGTGCGGCCGCGATACCAGACGCTGTTCCACTGGTCCACCATGGCGACGTAGATGGTTCCGTCACCGGTGGCCGCCATCTTCGGGTCCGCGGACATCACGCCGCTGCCGAAATTCCAGCCCATCCAATTCTTCCCCTGCAAGCGCCCTTCGTAGAGATAGCCGTAGGTGTCGCGCGCCGAGATGTAGGCGTATGCGTCGGTTCCCACCGAGATCGCCGGTACGCCCTGTATGCCGCCGGGTAGAAACTTCCAGCCCTGGAATCCGCTGCCCGGAACATACCAGGCGCTCCAGACCGCGCCGTACGTGTCGCGGCCCAGCATGTAAATGGAACCGTCCGGGGAGGCCGCCATGGCGGGGTCGGACGCCAGCTGTCCGCCGATGAAGAGCCACGAGCCGAACCCGGCGCCGGGCGTGTAGCCAACCAGACGGAACGAGCTGATGGTGTCGCGTATGCCGATGTAGACGATGCCGTTGCGAGCCACCACAATGTCCGGCTGGCCCTGGATGGTGGTGCTCCCCGTGGATTTCCAGGTGGTGGTGTGCGCCACCGGGTCGACGATCGCCAGCCAGACCAGGTTGTAGTTGTCGCGTGCGGCTATGTACACCGTGCAATTCCCGCTTTGGGCGATGGCCGGATCGCCAGCCAGCACGCCGCCCACAAACTGAACCGTGGTGGAACCGTACGAGATCAGGCGGATGGCGCCGTCCGTGCCCCGGAACGCAGCCACCGGCGTGCAGGGTGTCGTTCCCGGCAGGGCGATCGTCATGCTCCAGGGCAGTCCCGACCCTCCGGCCGGATCGGGCGAGTCGAGAAACGACGGGGTCATCCCGGTGGCCACCTGCACCCGAATTTCGAAATACAACATGCCCGCCGTGGACGGCGCGGTGTCCGAAAACGCCACCGTGTACTGGCCCGCGGCAACCTTGGTGACCGGATACACGCCCAGCAGAAAGCCGCCCGCTACCAGATTGAACGACGTGCTTCCGGTGTAGAGGTACGCATTCGCATTTTCGAGAACGTCCCCGGCATCGGCCATGTTGAACCCGAGCATGATGGAGGCGCCGGCCTGCGCCGAGGCGGGCGTTCCAGAGCCCAGCGTCACCAGCGGCGCCGTGACGGTGATCGATGCGCTTCCGGTGCCCGTTGCCGGGACAGTGGCGCTGGTCTGCCCGGTGGCGATGATGTCGCCGGCCGCTGCGTCCACCAGCGCCCGCAGGCGGTAGGTTCCGGCCGGCACCGCCACCCGGATGGTCAGGGAATACGTGCCGGACGGCACGGCCTGCTCGGTCGAAACCACGCTGGGCAGCGGGCCGTCGGCGAGAACCACCAGGCGCGCCCCCGCCGAGGGGATGCCCGTCACCAGCAGATTGACCGAGGTGGTCACCGCCGCCTGAATCTGCCAGGGCGAGTTCGGGTACAGCAGCGCATAATCGACGCCGGAGGAAACCTGGGCCCGAAGGGCGTAGTAGTACGTGGCCTGCCCCGCCGGCAGAACCACGGAGAACCCGGCATGGACGGTGACCGGGTCCGAAGAATAGAAACCGGCCACTGCGGCGAGCGTTCCACCGGCGGCGGTTCCGAACGGCGCCAGGCCGGCCCACAGGTAGCCATACGCGCCCAATAGCACGTTCCCGGCGTCCACGACATTGAAGAGGATGGCGACGCTCGAGGCCGCGGCGGCGCTGGCGGGCGTCGAAGAATCCACCGTCAGGGTCATGTTGGAAAGCGTGACGCTGGCGGTGGCCGTGGTTCCGGAGGAGACAACGATCGTCGTCTTTCCGCTGGCGAGCATTCCGGTGGCCGGGCTGTCGGCCAGAACCCGAATCCGGTAGGCACCGGCCGCGAGCGCGATGAAGGCCGTGGCCGATGAGGTGCCCGGCGTGATCGCCCGCTGGGCATACAGCGGGGCGGCGGGCGCGATATCCGCGATCACCACCAGGCGCGTGGCGGAGGACGGAATCCCGCTGACCGTGATCGAGGTCCCCGACTGCGCCGTCACCGCCATCAGCCAGGGCTCGGAGGGGCGGCTGGCCGGATCGGGCGAGTAGACGTAGGGGCAGTCGGTGATTCCAATCGGAATGGATGCGCGCAGGGCGTAGTAGAGCGAGGTGGAGCCGATGGCGGGCGTCACCGTGAAACTGGCGGCGTAACTGCCGCTTGTGACCAGTTGCGGCGTGACGGACGACGTCAGGACGCCTCCGGTCGCGACGGAGAAAGCGCTGTTCGAAGTAAACAGCGACGCGGCGGCCGATTCCATCACGGAGCCCCAGTCGGTGATGTCGAACGTGATGGTGACGGGCGAGCCCGCCTTGGCGCTCGCGGGCGTGGAGGAATCGACGGTCACCGAGATCGCGGCCAGGGCGATGAAGGCCGAGGTCGTGTTGCCCTGGAAAACCTGGTTGGTCATCTGGGCGCTGGCGAGAAGCGTCCGGCCGGCGCCGTCGGCCAAAACCCGCACCCGGTAGGTGCCCGCGGGCAGGCTCATGCTCAGCAGCGTGGAGCCGGCCGGCGGCGTCACGGCCTGAACCGCGTAGATGGGGCTCGAGACGGGGGCGCCATCGGCGATCGCGGCAATCCGTGTGGCCGTCGAGGGGATGTTGGCGACGGTCACGTTCAAAACCCCTTGGGCACAGGCGGGCGCCGCGAGAGACAAGAATGCGAAGACGGACCAAACGCGCAGGCCCATGCGTACAATCCATCGGCGGGAGCGGGCCAAAACTTTAAAGGCGTTTGGGCCACGAATGAACACGAATGCACACGGATAAGTCCTTATTTTTCAGTGCGCCGGGTGTTCGTTTATGGGACTAGGTTGAATGTCACCTTTTTTATTTTTGCGATTTTTGTTGCGGGCCTCGAGCCGCTTGAAAAGCCGGTCGTGGGTGCGGCGAATGCGGCCTTCATAGCGGTTGAGGACGCCGAGAGCGCGGGACTCGTCGCAGAGGGCCTTGAAGGCTATGGCGCTGCGGGTTTCGACGTCGCAAACCTGGAACTTATCTTTGATGGCGGGCTCCTGCTGGTCGAGTTCGAGGTCGAACAGAGCGGTCTCGATTCCGGTGATGCGCAGCAGGCGCCAGCGGGCGGCGACGAATTCGTCGAGCAGATCGAAGTCGGCGCGGGTTTCCGGCTGGAAGAAGATGACGTAGGCCTCGCGCATGGCGCGGAACTCCTCCTCGGACTCGTGGCCAAGGACGGTGCGGCGGGCGTTGAGGCCGTGGGTGGTGTGGGCGGCGTCGGCAAGGGCGCGGCCCTGGGGGGTTTTGGGTCCGTTGGAGAGCGCGCCGTTGGCGCGGGAAGCGTCGATTCGACGTTGTGAAGACATGGGAACTCCAAAAGAGGCTCGTGGCTCGTGGCCCGTGGCCCGTTGATCCGGTGGGGTGTTCCCGGCGTCGCACGGTGAGGCGCGGGCCGGGCATCCGAAACGAGCATAGGGCCTGGAATTCCGGTAGCAAGGGTTCAAAATTTGTAAGTGCTTGAGATAGTTGCAAATGCAATTTTTGAAATCGGCGAACGGCGAGGAGGCGCGGTAGATTTCGGTTAGGCGTATGAGAAAAGGCATCGTATACAAGGGCTCCGAGACGGGCGAGAGGCAGCGGAAGAGGGAGGGACACGAGGCGGCGGGATGGGAGAAATGGCTCGGGTTCGAGCCGGATGTGAGGCAGGGGGCGCTGTTGCGGCAGGATGCGCGGCGGCTGTTGCTGAACTGTACGCGGCAGTGGGGGAAATCAACGATAACGGCGGCGAAGGCGGTGGCGCGGGCGCAGGAACGCGAGGGTAGTCTGACTCTGGTGGTGAGTCCGTCGGCGCGGCAGAGTGGGGAGTTCCTGAGGAAAGCGGCGGCGTTCGTGCGGCGGATGGGGATACGGCCGCGAGGGGACGGG
>DATNLV010000549.1:0-3869 GCA_035602665.1 Bryobacteraceae bacterium
CGCTGGGCGGCAGGCACACCACGATCTACCGTGCGAAATAATGGAGGGGTGGCTTCCATAGCTCCAATGCTGTCGGTTCGAAACGGGGCCAGGGCGATGCAGTTTTATAAGGCGGCGTTTGGGGCCGGCGAATTGTTCCGCCTCGACGCGCCCGACGGAGCGGTGGTGGCCCGGTTGTCCGTCGACGGAGCCGAATTCTGGGTCGCCGACGAGTCTCCGGAGCACAAGAACTTCAGTCCCGAGTCTCTGGGCGGCGCTACGGCGCGGATGGTGATGGTGGTGGAGAATCCGGACGCCGCCTTTGATCGAGCCGTCGCGGCCGGCGCCACTGTGGTGCATCCTGTCGCCGACCAGAAGTACGGCTGGCGCGTGGGACGGCTCGTCGATCCGTTCGGCCATCATTGGGAAATCGGGAGGCCGCTGTGACTTCAAGCACCGAACCGCTTTGGGGGGGCGGGATTTATCCCGCGCGGAGCTTTAGCTCCGCTCAGCCGTTTCCCGGCGACGCCACGAAACGGTAGCCCACGCCCCGCACCGTCAACAGGTGGCGCGGGTGGGCCGGGTCGCTCTCGATGTACCGCCGCAGGCGCACGATGAAGTTGTCGATGGCGCGGGTGTCGGTGTCCTCGTGCAGACCCCAGACCTGCTCGAGCATCTCCTTGCGCGATACCGACCGCCCTTCGCGATCGATCAGGTAGTGGAGCAGGTTCGCCTCCATCAGCGTCAGCGGCAGCACCTTGTCCCCGACGCGCAGTTCCTGCAGATCGAAGTTGACGGACTTGTCCTCGAAACGAAAGGCGTCCCTGGCCTGCGCGCGCAGCCAGTCGCGGCGGCGCAGCAGGCCGCGGATGCGGGCGATCAGGATGGCCAGCTCGAAGGGCTTGGTCAGGTAGTCGTCCGCGCCGGCGGCGAACCCCCGCAGCACGTCGTCGGGATGGCCCCTCGCGGTGAGGATCAGTGTGGGGACGAAATGCCCGCCCTGCCGAAATTCGGAGACCACCGCGAAGCCGTCGATCCCGGGCAGCATCACGTCCAGGACCACCACGTCAAAGCTCGGGGAACCCGCCGCCATCAGCTCGAGCGCGGCCTCGCCGGTTTCCACAGTGGTCACCTCGTAGCCCTCGGCCTCCAGGTTGAAGCGCAGGCCGTCGGCCAGGTGCCGCTCGTCTTCCACCACCAGGACGCGGCTCATCGCGCCACCGGAAGCTCGAGCACGAAGGTGCTGCCGCGCCCCGGCCCCTCGCTTTCGGCCCAGGCCCGGCCGCCGTGCCGCTTCGCAACCGAGCGCACGATGTAAAGCCCCAGGCCGGTTCCCCTGACGGCGGCCGTGAGCGGCCCCGGCACGCGGTGAAAGCGCCGGAAGATGCGCCTCAGGTCGGACTTCGGAATCCCGGCGCCCTGGTCGCTGACCCGCACCGAGGCGAGCCCCCCGGCCGCTGTCGTTTCCACCAGCACGCGCGGGTCGTCGCGGGAATACTTCACGGCATTCTCGATGAGGTTGCCGACGGCCGCCCGCACCTCGTCCACATCGCCCAGCACCTTCACCGGCGCGCCGGGCCGGTATGCCAGCGCTTCCGGGGAGATGTGATGGAGCGTGCGGGCGAGTGCCACGCAGCTTTCCACCACGCCCGGCAGGTCGAACGGCGCGAAATTAAGGCTGCGGCTCGGCAAGCCCACCCGGCCCGCGCGCAGGACCTGCTCGATGGTGGCCAGCAGCCGGTCGCTGTCGGCCAGCATGGTGCGGTAAAACTCCTTGCGCTTGGCTTCGTCGACCTCGCGCGTCTGGAGCGTCTGCAGGTACAGGCGGATGGAGGCGACCGGCGTCTTGAGCTCGTGGGTGACGGCGTTGATGAACGCGTCGTGCTGTTCGTTGCGCCTGATTTCCCGCACCAGGAAGATGGTGTTCAACACCACGCCGCCGATGACGGTGGCCAGCAGCAGCACGCCCAGGAACAGCAGGATTCCGGTGCGCCAGTCCAGCAGCACGCGGCCGACATAGAGCAGCGTGCTGACGGCAATCAGCACGACGCCGAGAGAGATGAAGAACGCGATGGACTTGCGCCGTCCGGCGACGACCACGCTTTCAGCTTATGCCGACAGGGCCGGTTCGTGCTCGGCCACCGCGAAGGTTGCCTGGGAGGGCGCCTCACGGCCAGGCAGCGGAGTGTTGACTCGCGCCGCCTGGACGGCCTTGGCGATGCCCAGCCGCCTCAGCACCCGGATGGTCAGCCAGGTGGGGTCGAATTCATACCACGCCAGGCCATGCCGGGCCGAGGTGGGATGGGCGTGGTGGTTGTTGTGCCAGCCTTCGCCGAAGGTCATCAGCGCGACCCACCAGTTGTTGCGCGAATCGTCGCGGGTAGCGAAACGGCGGCGGCCCCACATGTGCGTGGCGGAGTTCACCAGCCAGGTGGCGTGCAGACCCACCACCACGCGCACCGCGATGCCCCACAGCATCATGGGCAAACCGCCGATGGCGTACAGCAGGACGCCCAGCACGATCATCGGAACCCAGTGGTAGTTGTTCAGCCATACGTAGAACGGCTGCCGGGCCAGGTCGGGCGCGTACTTCGACATCACGCGCGTGTTGTTGTGGTTCGTCTCCCCGTACAGGATCCAACCGGCGTGCGCCCACCAGCCGCCGTCGTGCGGCGAATGCGGATCGCCCGGAAGGTCCGAGTTCTGGTGGTGTATGCGGTGGGTGGCGACCCAGGAGATGGGCCCGCCTTCGAGCGTCAGCGCGCCGCAGATGGCGAACAGGTATTCGAGAGGCCGCGGGACCTTGTAGGACCGGTGCGTCAGCAGGCGATGGAATCCCATGCTGATGCCAAGACCGGTGCAAAACCAGTAGAGAAAGACCGCGACGGCGAAAGCTTTCCAGTTGAACATGAAGAGCGCGGCGACGGCGCCCACGTGGAACAACACCATGGTCAGGGTAGTTGCGAAGTTCATCCTCTGAGTAAAAGGCATCCTGCTTTCAGGCTAACAGAGGTGCTTTTGGCGGTCTGTAAGAGTTGTGTAATTTCGCCGGACGGAGGGGGTAAAGAAAAAGTCGTGTCCCGCCGATTAGAACGGGTGTGAGACTTCGGGCATTCTTCCGCAAGGCCACGCCGGCGCCCGCCGTGGCAGCGCCGGACCCCTCGCCCCCCGTGGCCGTCACATCGAGCGGCTGGGCTCGCGCCGGAATCCGGTTCGATGTCCACGGAATGTCGAAGGACGAACTGCGGGAGATGGCGCATCAACTGCTTGCCGCCGGAGCGATCAGCATGCCGGATCTCCGTCTCCTGGCGCTAGAACCGCTGACCTGCTCCCCGGACTGGCCGGGCTGGAATCGCTTCGAAACGTCCGCGGACCCCGACGCCCGGCTGGACTGGATGGAAGAACTCGCCGCGCGCATCCGGAAGGGCCACCCCGACCGCGCCTACATCGGCTATCTGGAATCGCTGCGCTCGTTTCTGGTGCGGGTAGAGGCGGCGCGTCCGCGCCCGGTTGCACAGGACGCCAGCGCCGGCTGGCCCTTGCGCCCGCGCCTGGCGTCCGGAAGGCTCACTTCGCCACTGCCGCGTCCGGCTTCAACTTGACCTGGATGAGGATGACTTGCTGGGTGGGCTGAACCACCACGTTCACCGCCACCGTACCTGGGCTTGCGCCGCCGGCCGCGGGGTCGTAGGTGAGCAGGACACGGGCGGCGCCATTGGGAGCCACCGTGGAACTGTCGAGCTTCACTTCCAGTCCCGGAGTCGGCGGCGCGCTCAGGGACAGCGTGACGGGGCCCGGCATCGAATTCCGAAGCACCACTTGATCCGTCTTACGCTCTCCCAGTTCGACCTCGCTCTTGTCGGCCGCTACGGTCTTGGTCATATCAGCGA
>DATNLV010000550.1:0-4154 GCA_035602665.1 Bryobacteraceae bacterium
GCGCTATTCTGAGTTGAGGGTTAAAAACGCTTAATAGGGACAACGCCATGATCCAACTTCCTCCACTGCCATTCGCCAAGGACGCGCTCGCGCCGCACATCTCGGCCGAGACGCTCGAATACCACTACGGCAAGCACCATCAGGCCTACGTGAACAACCTCAACCAGCTCATCCCCGGCACCAAGTTCGAGAACCTGGCGCTCGAGGAGATCGTGCGCTCTTCCGAGGGCAAGGTTTTCAACAACGCCGCCCAGATCTGGAACCACAGCTTCTATTGGAACTGTCTGGCGCCGAACGGCGCGGGCAAACCGTCGGGCGCGCTACTCGAGGCGATCGAGCGGGATTTCGGTTCCTTCGAGCAGTTCCAGAAGCAGTTCACCGATGCCGCCGTGGGCCAGTTCGGCTCGGGCTGGGCGTGGTTGGTCCAGACGCCGGGCGGAAAGCTCGAACTGCGGGCGACCGGCAACGCCGCGACTCCGCTGACCACCGCGGACAAGCCGCTGCTGACCTGCGACGTCTGGGAGCACGCGTATTACGTCGACTACCGCAACGCGCGGCCGAAGTACGTCGAAGCCTTCTGGAAAGTGGCGAACTGGGAGTTCGTGGCCGCGAACCTGAACGGCTGAAGAGCGCCGTCCTCACGCGATCCTCACGGCTTCCTTATGCCTTCTTGATGGGTTTGGGCCTACGCTCGAACTGAGATGACATCCTCAATCGGGCTGGGCCGGCTGGGACCGTATCGGATCGAGGGCGTTGTGGCGCAGGGCGGGATGGCCACCATCTTCCGCGGCGTCGACGAGCAAACGGGGCAAGCGATCGCGATCAAGGTGCCGCTTCCCGGCGCGGAACGGCACTGCCGGCGGGAGCTCGAAATCCTGCGGAGGCTGAACAACCCGGGGGTTGTGCGGATCCTCGACAGCAGCGAGTGCGGCCGGCTGTCGATCGTCATGGAGTGGGCGGATGGGCGGCCGCTCCGCCAGATCCTCTCCGACGCCGGCAGGCTCGCGCCCGAGGAGGCGGTTCGCATCGCCGTGGCGCTCTCGGACGCGCTGGCTTACGTGCACGGGCGCGGCATTGTGCACCGCGACCTGAAGCCGGAGAACATCGTCATCGATGAGGGGGGCCGCGTCAAGATTCTCGATTTCGGGGTGGCCTCGGGCGGCCCATTCTCCATGGCCGACGCGCCGCGCCAGGCTAGCGGGACGCCCGACTACATCTCGCCCGAGCAGGTGCTGGGCGGCCGCGGCGACGCGCGCAGCGACATCTACGCGCTGGGCGTCATTCTGTACGAGATGCTGACGGGCACGGTGCCGTTCCCGAGGGCCAATGCGCTGCTGGCGATGAACGACCGCCTGCGGAACGACCCCACGCCTCCGCGCGAGCTCAGTCCGGCGATCCCGGCGGAGTTGTCGAAGGCGGTGTGCCGGGCGCTGGCGCGCGATCCGAAGAGGCGCCACGGTTCGATGCGCGACTTCGCCTGCGCCCTGGGAAAGCCGCGGCGGCCGCAGGTGGTGGCATCGCGGGCGCAGCGCATCCTTTCCTATGTCGCGCTGGGGATGATTCCGGGGAGCATCTTCGCGCTGCTGCTCTACGCGGCCAGTCACCAGTAGACTGAAAGAATGATACGGAACCGCTCCGTGCCGGCCGATAGCGTGCTGCCGCACGTCGTGTATCGGGACGTTCCGCGCGCGGTGGCGTGGCTCGGCGCGCATTTCGGCTTCAGCGAACACTACCGCTATGGCGAGCCGGTCAGCGGCGCGCAGATGGTTCTCGGCAACGCCTGGATCATGGTGCATGGCGAGCGGCCACAGAGCGCCAGCCCGTCCGAGCTCGGCGGGCGGAGTACGCAGTCCCTCACCGTGTTTGTCGAGGACGTCGAAGCGCACTACGAGAGGGCGAAAGCGGCCGGCGCCGTGATCGTGGAAGAGCTTCACGAGACGTGCTACGGCGAACTGCAATACGGCGCCGTGGACCTCGACGGCCACCACTGGCTCTTCTCGCGGCATGCGCACGATGTGAGCCCCGAGGAATGGGGCGCCACGATCGCCTCTGGCAGCCGATCCAGTTAAAGCCCCCTGCCTCGCCGGCCGATGTGTAAGCAAGTGACCCGGTAGGATCACTCCATGAAGACAAAAGCAACCATCGGGCAGAAACTAGGCGCCAGTTTTGGGGCCTTGGTGTTGTTGACGTTCGCTCTGGGAGCCATCACCCTGTATATCGTCAGCGCCCTGGGGGGATCGCTTGACGAGGCGGTCAACCGGGCGACCAAGAGAATGGACCTGGTGCAGGCCATGGGAAAGCGCACCCAGGAGGTGGTGGCCTCGACGCGTGGGGCGCAGCTGGACTACGTCAACTCGAACGCCAGCGGGGCTGACGCTCACCGGCTCCAGATGGAAGCCGCGCTGGGTCGCCTGAACGAGCAGGTCGTCGAATTGCGGCCGCTGCTGGGAAACGCCGCGGACCAACAGGCTTTGAACACCATCGAGCACAGTGTCGCGGCCTGGGCAGCGCTCAGCCAGCAGTATCTCGGATACGGGAGCAACAAACAGTTCGGCGTCGCGGACGGCCTGATGCGCCAGTCGATGCTTCCGCTGGTCAAGGTTCTGGAAAAGACGGTGGCCGCCCTGGTGGCCGAGCAGCGTGCGCTGGTGGTGGAAGAGGCGAGGCAGGGGGCGTCCCTGGTGCGTGGGTCGCGCTGGGCTTGCTGGATCGCGATCGTTCTGGCATTGCTGGCGGGCGGCTGCGTTTTGTTCGTCGTCCACCATATCAACCGCGCGCTGCGGCAGTGCGCCCAGGAGTTGCGCGACGGCGCCGACCAGGTGGCGGCGGCCGCCGGCCAGGTTTCGGCGGGGAGCCAGTCGCAGGCGCAGACCGCGTCCGAACATTCGGCGTCGCTGGGCCAGGCCTCTTCCGCGAGCCAGGAGGTGCGCGCCATGACGCGGCAGAACGCCGAAGGCTCGAAGTCGGCCTCCAGTCTCACCGAGGAAGTGGGCGGGCACGTTGTGAAGACGAACCAGTCGCTACAGCAGATGATGGCTTCGATGATCGAGATTACGGCGTCCAGCGGCAAGATTTCCAAGATCATCCAGGTAATCGACGGGATCGCGTTCCAGACCAACATCCTGGCCCTCAACGCCGCGATCGAAGCGGCGCGCGCGGGGGAAGCGGGCATGGGCTTTTCGGTGGTTGCCGACGAGGTGCGCAACCTGGCGCATCGTTCCGCTCAAGCGGCCCAGGACACTTCCCTGCTCATCCAGGATTCCATCGCCAGGTCCAGCGAAGGCAGACAGCGGCTGGACGACGTTGTGCGATCCATGCAGGCCATCACGGAAGGCACGGCCCAGGTGAAAGCCCTCGCCGAGGCGGTCAGGCTGGGCAGCCAGGAGCAGGCGCGGGGGATAGACCAGATCACTCAGTCCGTCCAGCAGATGGAGGCTGTCACCCAACAAAGCGCCGCCAACGCCGAGGAGAACGCGGCGGCGGGAGAGGAATTGAACGCGCAGGCGCAATCGCTCCGGGGGATCGTCGAACGGATGGACGCCCTGGTGGGCGAGAGCGCGTGAGCGGGACGACGGGTCCGCTCCCTGACGGTCGCGGTTCGGTGCTGGGGGCGGCTACTCGTGGCGGAGCGCTACCACCGGGGATACCTTCGTCGCCCGGAGCGCCGGGAGGAACGTGGCCACGAGGGCGACGAGCATCAATCCCGATGGCGCCGCGGCAAAGGTCAGGGCGTCGGTGGCGTCGATCCCAAACAGCATCGTCTTCAGCAGGCGGGTGAGGACCAAAGCGCCGGCCAACCCGATCGCGATCCCAGCCGCCGCGAGCAAGGCGCCCTGGCGGACCACCATGGCCACGACGTCGGCCCTGGCCGCACCCAGGGCCATGCGTACCCCGATCTCCTGCGTGCGCTGCGCGACCGAATAGGCGATCAGGCCGTAGATTCCAACCGCTGCCAGCAGCAGCGCGATTCCGGCAAACAGCGCGAGCAGCATGGTGTCGAAGCGCGGCTGCGAGACTGAGAGCGCCATGGCCTCTTCGAGGGTCCCGATCTCCGCCAGCGTTACGTCCGGATCGATGGACTGAATCTCGCGGCGCACCGCCTCCGCCTGGCGCGCGGCATCGCCTCGCGTGCGGACCACCAGGTACATGCGAGG
>DATNLV010000574.1:0-15077 GCA_035602665.1 Bryobacteraceae bacterium
CCGAGTCCTGCCATTCAATCCCCATAACCAGCCAGTTCGTTGCGGTTTCGTTCACTGCCCGGTTGCATCAGCGGGCGGCCCGCCACTTTGTCCTCGCCCGCAAGCTACTGCGCCGCCTCGCCGATGCAACCTTTTTCATTCACGTCGCTCCAGTTCAGGTACATCACTTCCTGCTCGCGGAAACCGCTGAGAAGAAACATGGCGAACAAGGCTCGTTCCGCTTCGGAGCACGCGGCAAAGAAGCGGGCAAGCTCTTCGCGCCGATAGACCTTCACCAGTGGGGTGATGCGCTCGGGTAACGCGAGTTCGCGCGTGATCCCGCTCCTTCCGTGACGCTTGAGAAATTGCGCAACGATCACAGCATTGTGCAGGATCGTGTTGGATCCGAGGCCGTGGTCCTTCTTGAGGCTCACAGCGAAATCCGTCAGATCGTCGCCGGAGATGGCGTCGATTGAGTCGCGGTCGCGGAAGAAATCCAGGAACCGGTTAAGC
Source organism: Bryobacteraceae bacterium (assembly GCA_035602665.1). GTDB lineage: Bacteria > Acidobacteriota > Terriglobia > Bryobacterales > Bryobacteraceae > DASWZN01. Next base: position 493 of record DATNLV010000574.1, read on the forward strand.
ACAGCTTCGTACTTCCGGTGAGTGTTAGGTTTCTTTAGCGCTTCGATCTGCTCCAGGTACTTGTCGACGGCCACGTGCAGCGCAGGTTTCTTGACGGTTTCGCCGGCCGTCTCAAAGCCGGGGACACCCAGCTTTCGGCCCTCCAGTTCATGGCACTTGCGCCGTTGCGCTTCGAGGGCCTGAGCCGCGGTGACGCCAGCTGACTCGCGACGCCGTTTACCGCCGGCCCGCCACTCGATCAGGTACAGCCCTTCAGGCAGGGCATTCCAGTCGTAGTTGCCCTTGGCGTTGCGGGGGATGGAACGCAGCTTCCAAACGCGGTCGACTTTGACCTTCTTGATGATGTTGACCCGGGACATGGATTCCACCTCGTAGGCTAATCATGAAGAGCCGCGAAGGTGGAGTGCAAAAGTCTTCTGCCCGCGATCGATTCCGAGCCTCGGACGAAGATACTCCGGAGCACATTATCCACCTCACGGCCCGGTGACGGTCGGCCACCACGGTGGACACCAAGCACTCTAAGTCATTGAGGAAGAAAGGGTTGGGTTGGAAGCTGGCATTCTACCACTGAATTACTCCCGCTCAGTGGACGATGTAAACATAACACAAATAGCGAGTTGCGCGCAAAGCGAAAATTGGCGGGCCTGAGAATCTGAGATTCTACCACCGCACGTCTCGTTCTTGGTTCCACACGAAACCTGCCGCACCGCTTGGAAAACGGACACCACCGACTTGGACCGCCGCCAGCGCCTCCGGCATCGTCAACGACAACCAGGAAGTCGATTTCTACTTCCGCCTGCCCGGCCAAAGCTGGCAAAGGACCCGCGAATCGGCCGAAGTCAGCGGCATGCACCACAACGTCCTCGGCGGATTCCTCGATCTCCGCCCCGCCGTCTTCGCCGCAGGCTCCGGCAGCGTCAGCTTCCGCAAACTTCCGCTACTGGCCTGAAGCGAAGGTGCCGGCATAACTCCGGGCAGCCGGCAGCGCGGACTCTGGCGGGCGGGTTACAAGTGCATCGCCTGGCTTGCTGGTTGCGGTCGCCAGCCCGAGCTGCCAGGGAATTTGACTGTAGGAGGGGGCGTTCGCCGCGGGGTTGGCTCCCTGGTAGAGGAATTGCAGATTCTTGGGGTCGATCTGGAGGGTTTCGTCGTAGCCGGTGCGGAGGATCTCGCCGTGGCTGAAGTCAAGGGTCCAGGGTGTGAGGCCACTGTCAAAGGTCACATCGTTCTCGCCGAGAAAGGGCGTGGCGAAGCTGTTGGCTCCGGTTACCGGACTCCACATGCCATCAAGGCTGTCGGCGAGAAAGGCGCGGAAGTAGCGGTGGCCCGAGGCGCCGCCCATGGCCTCAACGATGGCCAGGTACTGCGTGGATCCCTTGAGACTATAGATGCGGGCAGCCTCGAACAAATCTCCGCCGGTGGTGGCCTTCATGATGATTTCCGGCGCGTTGAAACCGTTGGGGAAGTTTGCGACTGTGGTCTGGCTGCGATAAAAGTCGCCGCCGTCGTCCGTGAAGAACAGATAGCAGTTGGCGGAGTCGCAAGTGATCCAGAAATCGAGCCAGCCGTTTACTGTGGAAGGCTGGCTCGCAAAAAAACTCTGCGGCTCGGTCCAGGTTTGCGGTTGGGTGGGGTCGGCGGCGGTGGAGTACTGCGGCGGGCCGGACTGGTAGATCAAATACCACCTGTTCTGTGGAGTGAAATAGAAGAGTTCCGGAGCGCAGTGGTAGCCGCTAAAACCGGGTGTGGCATCCATGTAGTAGGGTTGCGCGGCGGAGGCCTGATTCCAGTTGGGGAAGTTCAGGTAAACCATGTTCCAGCCACCGGAAGTGTCCGCGGTGGTCGCGTAAACGATCCACTGATTGTTGTAGAAGACGGCGGTGGGATCCTTGACCGAGACGATCGGATGGGTGGCATTGGGGATCGCGGAGATGATCGGGCCAGTCGAACTCCACGCGTAGGGATCGGCAGCCTGGGCAGCGGCTGTGACGACGAGGTTGAGGCTCGACGAGGCGGAGTTGATTCCGTCGGTGGCCTGCAGTGTGAGCGCGTAAGTGCCTGCGGCCGCGGTAGTCGCGATCACGGCGATCTCGCCGCTGTTCGCGGCCCCGGGGTTCAGAAATGAGACGGTGGCGCCCGCCGGCAGCCCGGTCAGGCTGAAGGTGAGGCTTCCGGTCGTTCCCGTGCGAACCAGGGCGACGGTGCTGCTGGCGCTGGAACCTTCGGGGACGGTGAGCGTTGCGGCGGAGAGTTGGAGGGTGATGCCGTTGGGTGCTACGGGCGTGATGGGCGCGACAGGCGTGGCGCTTCCTCCTCCTCCGCACCCGTTCGACAGAGAAACAATGCAGATAAGTCCAATCGAGATAAGAAAGTGAGATTTCACGTGGAGAGTGCTCCTGTTTGTGCGGACTCTTATCCTTTGTGGCTCCCTCGTCCCGCGGTGGCTGCGATCAGGTTCACCGCGGCAGCCCTGCAACCGGAATCCAGCCCAGGCCGAGAGCGCAATTCCGCGGACGGCCCGCGACAACCCCGCCGGTGCTCGGCGATCGTAAGTCGCGTGCGCAGATTGAAACGTCGCGACTGCGCCAATCGTATCCTTCGACCAACCTCCGGTACGTGCGTTCGCTCATGGAATATTCAGTTCTGGTGCAAGGGACGTAAACCGGAATTTCCATTTTGGGTTCACGAGACGAACAGTATACCAGTAGGGGCCTCCGCCGCTTCGAACATCATGGATACCGGGTGGATCATGTCAAGCTCCACAAGGAGCACCGTCTCGGAGGGCGTCGTTCTCTTGCGAAGAATCGCCGGGAATGACGAAGCTGTGAGCGGAAAGCGGAATTGCTACATTCAGGAATGCTCGCAGCCATAGCGGCAAACAGAAATCCAGGAGATTGAAAATGATCCGATCGGCTTGCGTGATTGCGACTTTTGCGTTGGCTGTTGGCGGTCTTGCTCAGACGCCGCCGGACCCCGCGCCTCGTGTTCCCGTGCGCCTTCCCGGCAAGGGACTGGCCCAGCACGAGTTCATGTACACCGGCGAATCGCACGACCGCCGCATCTTCATCGTGCGCCACGGTGAGATTGTATGGACTTACGACGACCCCGCGGGAAAAGGCGAAATCAGCGACGCCGTCATGCTATCGAACGGCAACATCCTGTTCGCGCATCAATTTGGCGTGGGCGTGATCAGCCAGGACAAGAAAGTGGTCTGGAACTACGACGCGCCGGCCGGCAAAGAGATTCATACCGCGTCGCCGATCGGAAGCGACCACGTGCTGTTTGTCATCAACGGCGATCCCGCCGTAGCGCGCGTGGTGAACATCCTCACCGGGGTCACGGAGCGGGAAATCGTTCTTCCCACTGGGCATCCGGTCAGGGTGCACGGGCAGTTCCGTCACGTCCGGCTCACCCCGAATGGAACCATGGTGGTCGCCAACACGCAACTGAACAAAGTGGTGGAGTACGACTTCGACGGCAACGAGTTGTGGTCGTTCCCGTCCGAGGCGCCCTGGGGCGTCACGCCGCTGCCGAACGGCAACCTGTTGATCACCGACCGGATCGGTGTGCGGGAAATAACCCGCCGTGGAGATGCGGTGTGGACATTTGCTCCGTCCGATGTTCCCGCCTACAGGTTCTCGACCCTCCAGCAGGCCTGGCGGGTGTCCAACGGAAATACCGTCATCGGCAACTGGGTCAACGAGTGGAGCACAACGCCGGAAGAGCGCAGCGGCACACTGCAGGCGCTGGAGGTGACGCCATCGAAGGAAGTGGTGTGGGCGCTCGCGTCCTGGACCGCACCCGCTAATCTCGGCCCACTCACCACGCTTCAGTTTCTCGACGAGCCTTCGGCACCGGAGAACGTGCACTTCGGGCCCATTCATTAAGCGCGGCAGGACGGATGGCCACGATCGGCCGCAATCGGCCGATAAGTGCAATGTGACCGGTTCACGATTGCGCACCGCCGCGCCGGCCGGGGGGCTGTTGATCTGCCTCGCTGCCTGTTCGCATCCGCACATCGGTCCCGGTGGGCGAGCGAACATCGCCGACCTCCGCGCCGGTAATCTGCCGGTCGCAGCGGAAGTGTGCGTCAGTGGGGTGTCCACTTACTACGAGGAGCCCTCCGGCTCGATGGTGCTGGAAGACAAGACGGGCGCCATCCGGTTTGACCGAATCCATGCGCCGGGGCTGTCGGACCTTCAGCTGGTTGAGCTCTGCGGCGAAACCCATCGCATCCAGGGTGGCATGTCGCTGGCCAGGCCGGAAGTCAGGTCTATACAAAAGGCCAGCCCCCCGCCTGCGAGGCGAACGTCTCCCACCGAGTGGCTCCAGGGCAAGGTGGACTGGCGCTGGATCGTGATTGAGGGGATCCCTCACGCGGTCACCCTCGATCGCTTCGGCCTCCTGATCGTGCACATGGTGTCGGATGGTCGGCGTGTGCGCGTATTGGTTGGCAGAAGCAGCGATCATCGATCGACTGCTTACCTGCTGGGGGCCAAAGTCCGCGTAATGGGCGTAGCCCGCCAGTTGTCAGGCCGTTCGGCGAGCGAGGATCTCCTGCTGCTGAGCCCGGGGTTGTCGTTTGTAGTGGCAGCGGTGCCGGCAGCGCCGGTCGCATCGCTGCCGATGGTCACGGTAAAGGAAGCGGTCAAGCTGGCCGGTCCGCTGCCTGACCGGCGGATCCGGCTGCGGGGGAGCATCGATGTCAGGGCTGACGGCCGCGAGCAGTGGTTCCGCGACTCCACCGGCGAATTGCGTCTAGCCCTGCAGAAATTTCAGTCCGCTCAAACCGATGACGCGGAGATCGCAGCGTTTCCCGTGGCGAGCCCGGGCGCCGTGGTGCTGGATGGGCCGGTGTCCACGCGCGATGACACGCCGGTCGCGCACGAGGTTCTCACTTCCACTGCCGCGATTCACGCACTGTCCGCGCAGGAAGCGTTGCAGTCCTTGCCCGTAAGGTTGCGGGGGGTGGTTACGTACCACGAGGAGAACGGGAACACCTTCATCCAAGACCGCACGGGCGGCATCTTTCTCTCGTACCTCGGCAGAGGCGTTATCTCGTTCGCGGCCGGTGACCTGGTTGAGATCACGGGCGTCACCGGGCCCGGCGGTTTTGCACCCATCGTGCGCGATGGCAAGCTTCGCAGAGTCGGAAAGGGTGAGATGCCCAAGCCACGGGCCACCAGTCTCGAGGAGATCTTCACGGGCCGGGAGGATAGCAACTGGGTGCAAGCGGAAGGCTACGTTACCGCGGTCCATGCGGGGGACGGCACGGTTGGGGTTACGGTGGCGGAAGGCGTGCGCACATTTGTGGTGTGGGTTGCCGATCGCAGCCGCCCGGTCAGCGATCTGATGTACGCCCGCGTGCGGCTGGACGGCGTCTGCGCCACCCGTTTCAACGATCGGGGCCAATTGATCGGAATCGAGCTGATGGTGCCGGGTTGGAGGTATGTCACGATCCTCGAACCGGCGGCTGCGAACGCGGCGGACCTGCCCAGGATTCCAATTGCCAACCTGATGCAATACTCGCGCGAAAAGCGGCATCAAGCGCGCGTTCGAGGCGCGGTGACTCTGGTCGATGCCGATGGCGCCTACGTCGAAGATGCCACGGCCGGACTGCGGGTTGAGGCCGCCCTGACCGCCGGCACTCGCCCCGGCGACGAGGTCGAAGCCGTCGGAATGCCGGTCGCTGGGCCGTTTTCCCCAGTATTGCAACACGCCGTGCTGCGGCCCGTGGGACATGCCGCGCCGATCAATCCACCGGATATCGCGGCTGAGGACGCTCTGGCCGGCGCCTGCGATTCCCAGTTGGCGCGCCTGGAAGCGACCGTTGTGGACCATGTCTCGACGTTCGCCGACCGGAGGTTGGTGATGCAGGCCGGGGACATGCTGTTCAGCGCGCACCTGCCCTATGAGCGCAAAGAAATGGCCTGGCCCAATAACGGCGCCCTGCTCCAGTTGACGGGAGTTTGTTCGGTGAGCGTGGAAGACGCGAAGCAGATTGTCCCGACGGCGTTCAATCTGCACCTGCGATCGGCCGCCGATATCACCGTTCTCCGCGACGCGCCGTGGCTGAACACGCAACGCGCCTTTCAGGTCCTGGCCGTGATGGGCACGTTGATTTTCTGTTCGGCGGCTTGGATTCTGGCGCTGCGGAAGAGAGTGCGGCGGCAAACCGGAATCATTCGCAAACAGTTGGACCAGGAGGCGCGCCTGCGCGAAGCCGCCGAGGCAGCCAGCCGGGCTAAGAGCGAATTCGTGGCCAACATGAGCCACGAGATCCGCACGCCGATGAATGGCGTGATGGGCATGACAGAACTGCTGCTCGATACCGAGACCACGCCCGAACAACGCGACTATCTGGGCATGGTGCGCGACTCGGCGGAGGCGCTGCTCACCATCATCAACGACATTCTGGATTTTTCCAAGATCGAGGCTGGCAAGCTGGACCTGGATTGCATCGACTTCCCCTTGGCGGATGCGCTCGACCAGATGATGAAGACCTTCCGTCTGCGAGCGGCCGAAAAGGACCTCGAATTGGCTTGCGAGGTGGCTTCCGACGTCCCCGAGATGCTGGTCGGCGATCCCACGCGGCTTCGCCAGGTCGTGAATAATCTGGTTGGCAACGCGCTCAAGTTCACCGAGCGCGGCGAAATCGTCGTCAAGGGGGGCCTGGAGAGCCGCGACGGCGATTCGCTCCTGCTGCATTTCACCGTCCGCGACACCGGCATCGGCATTCCGGCCGAACAGCAGGCCAGGATCTTCGACGCCTTCTCGCAGGCCGATGGCTCGACCACGCGCAGGTTTGGCGGCACCGGGCTTGGCCTGACCGTCTCGCTGCGGCTGGTGAGGATGATGGGTGGTGACATCTGGGTCGAGAGCGAGCCAGGCCAAGGCAGTTGTTTCCACTTCACCGCGCGCATGAAAGTCTCGAAGCTGAGTCGCGCCAGCCGGACCCTGTCGCCGCACGTACCGGAGGGTGCGCTGTTCCTGGTGGTGGACGACAATGCGACCAATCGCCGCATCCTGCGAGATACCCTCACCGGGTTTGGAGCGGAGGTACTGGTCGCCGAAGGCGCTAGCGGCGCGTTGGCCCTGATGCGCGCGCAGGCGGACGCCGGCAAGCCGGTTACGTTGCTCGTGACCGACGCCCACATGCCCGAGATCGATGGCTTCTCGCTCGCCGGAAATGTGAAGGAGGATCCGAAGCTTGCTCGCACGCCAATCATGATGCTCACATCGGCCGGGAAGCGCGGCGATGCAGCCCGTTGCTGCCAACTGGGTATAACCGCCTATCTGATCAAACCGGTGAGCCGATCCGAGTTACTCGAAGCGATCGCCATGCTGCTCGGCCGAACGGCGGGAGGGTCTGCTCCCGATGGGTTGATCACGCGTCACGTGATTGACGAGCAGCACACGGACTCGAAACTGAAGATCCTGCTGGCGGAAGACAATCCGGTCAACCAGAAGCTGGCGGTCCGGATGCTCGAAAAGCGCGGGCACCGGATCACCGTGGCTGGCAACGGGCGGCAGGCTCTGGCTGCGCTCGAAAAGGGCGAATTCGACCTGCTGCTGATGGACGTCCAGATGCCCGAGTTGGATGGATTCGAAACCACGGCGGCCATACGGGAGAGCGAACGCGAATCCGGCAGGCACCAGTTCATCGTCGCGATGACCGCGCACGCGATGAAAGGCGATGAGCAGCGCTGCCGGCACGCCGGCATGGACGGCTATCTCGCCAAGCCGATCCGTAGCGAGGAACTCGGCGCGCTATTGGCAGGCTTCCCGGCGAACCTGGCGACGACCCCGCGGTAGGAATTCGAGCCTAAACCTACCGGCTGTCGCAGTTTCCGGTCGCGCTCGGAGAGCGCGGCAGAGGGCGGTCACGACGTCGTGTTGCTCACCTTGAGGCGGATCGGGATCTAAATCGGAGGTGGGGCAACGGTGTAGTGGCGCGGGCCCTTTCGCCTCTAGGGAAGTCAGCGCTCTGTCAGGGGCTACTGGGGCGGAGGCGGCGCGGTCCCGGCGAACTCACCTCCGTTCAGGGAGAGCCTTGCTATAATCCGGAGCGCGGCAAGGTGCAGGTGGCCGCTCTCGTCTCCAGGGGGCTGTAGACGAGAGCACGGGCTCACCTGAATCGCCGGCGGAAAGGGTTTCGCTGCATGAAGGTCGCTTCCGACGTGATGCCTGAAGGAGCGCCCCTGGCGGTTGAGATGCCGAAGGTGCCCTCGCGCGTGGCGGTCTTTCTCTATGCATTTGCGGCGGCCACCTTTTTCGGGGCCATCAACGCGGTCGAGATCATCAGCGTCGACAACGGTCAGCATCGCTGGAGCGAGGCCTTCGGTCACGCGCTCCTGCTCTGGTATCTGTTTCTGCCCATCGTTCCCCTAGCCATCGCGCTGGCGCAGGCGCTGCCGGCGGCTCCGGGACACAGGCTGCGCAACCTGTGCATTCACTCCCTGATCGCGCTCGCCGTGGGAGCCACCCATCCCTACGCATACGTGCTGGCTTACTCGCTGGCTACGCAGCCGCGCTGGGCGATCGCCACGGCCAGGTCTTTGCTGCCCTACCTGCATTACTGGTATATGCAAGACCTGCTGATGGCGGTGCTTGCTTACGCCATGACCGTGGCCGCCACGCACGCTTTCCTTTACTACCGGAGCTTTCAGCAGGGTCAGTTGAGAACCGCGCAACTACAGGCGCAACTGGCCAACGCCAATCTGACCGCGCTCAAGATGCAGCTTCATCCTCACTTTCTCTTTAACGCACTGCATTCAATATCGGCTCTGCAGATGATCGACCGTGAGGCCGCGCAAAAGATGACGGCATTGCTGGGCGATTTTCTGCGCATGACACTGCGCGATCTCGACCGGCAGGAAGTTCCGCTCCGCCAGGAATTCGAGTTCCTGCAGCGCTACCTGGCTATTGAGGAGATGCGCTTCGGCCCCCGCCTGCGCTTCAGCGTGGAAGCGTCGCCGGAGGCGCTGGATGCCGCCGTGCCTCAGCTCATCCTGCAGCCGATCGTTGAGAACGCCGTGCGTCATGGCATCGCTCCCTACGGCTGCGGCGGAGAGATTGCCGTGCGCGCCGCGCGCGATACCGATCGCTTGCTGCTGACCGTGCAGGATAGCGGTCCGGGGATTCTGGAGGACCAGATCCACGCTGCCTCGCCCTCCGGCCTCGGCCTGGCTAACACTCGCGCTCGCCTCAGCCACCTCTATCGGACCGCGCAGCACTTGGTGCTGGAAAACGTCGCCGGCGGCGGATTCCGCGTTCAGATCGAGATTCCATTTCACATCTCGGACGGAAACGAGGGGCGCCGTTCATGATTCGGCATCGCATACGCACGCTGATTGTCGACGACGAACCGCTCGCTCGGGCCATGCTGCGCAGCTTTCTGGCTGAAGACGCCGAGATGGACGTGATCGGCGAGTGCGGAGACGGCTACAGCGCCATCGAGATGATTGAATCTGCCGTGCCCGAGCTGGTTTTTCTCGACATTCAGATGCCGGACCTGGATGGCTTTGGCGTCTTGCGGGCACTGACGCCGGCTGCGATTCCCAACATTGTCTTTGTCACCGCCTACGACCAGTTCGCCTTGAAGGCCTTCGATGTTCACGCCATCGACTATCTGTTGAAGCCTTTCGACCGCGAACGGCTCGGACGGACGCTGGCGCGTGCCAAGCAGCAGGTAGCTCTCGAGAAGCGCCAGGATGTGAAGGAAGCCCTGCTGCGCATTCTCAACGAGCAGAGCGCCCGCCCTCAGCCGGTCAAGCGCATTCTCGTCAAGTCGGGCGAAAGGGCCATCTTCGTCCGCCCCGACGAGATATCGTGGATCGAAGCGCAAGGCAACTACGTGGCGCTGCATGTCGGCGCGCAATCCCTGCTTCTGCGGCAGACCATCAACACCCTGGAGAAACAACTCGATCCGGGAAAGTTCCAGCGCGTACAGCGCTCGGCGATCGTCAACCTGGACGCCATCCGCGAGATGCATCCCGCCGGGCGTGGAGAATACGAGATTGTCCTCAAGGATGGCGTCGCGCTGAAGCTTAGTCTCACCTATCGCGAATCCTTCCTGCGGTTCGCCGCCGGAGCGCTGTAACACGTCTTCGTCCCTGCGCCAGGCGGCTTCGTCACAAAGTTTGGACAACCGCCCCGTGCGCGCGGATAATAGTTTCCGCGTGCCGGGGGCATCTCCGTCGGCGAGGGCTTGTCCATGAGAAGGTCTTTCGGATTCGTCGTCACTCTATTTCTTGCCGGCATGATGGGCTGCGGCGGAGGGAATCGCCAGTCGGGTGGTTCGCCCCAAGTTCCGGCCGCGCCCACCGCTCTGACGGCCTCGGCCGCCAATACGCAGGTTGCGCTCAGTTGGGGCGCGGGCGCGAACGCCACCGGCTACCACGTGAAGCGTGGCCAGGCCAGCGGAGGGCCGTACACGCTGCTGGCCGATAGTTCTACGACCTCGTACAAGGACAGTTCGGTGAGCAGTGGGACGACATACTATTACGTTGTCTCGGCCTATGACAGCGCCGGCGAGAGTGGCAACTCGAATGAAGCGAAGGCAACCTTGGTGCACAGTCCAACAACCTTTTACGTCTCGCCCACCGGCAGCGACTCCTCGCCGGGAACTCAGGCGCAGCCCTTCGCCACCGTTCAGAAGGGGGCAAGTCAGCTCCTGCCCGGCGACACGCTGTACGTGCGTGCGGGCGATTATCACGAGACGGTCACGGTCTCGAGTTCGGGCACCGCGAATGCCCCGATCACGCTCCAGGCCTATCCGGGCGAGTGCCCGCTCCTGATCGGCGCCACCCCCGTAGCCGGTTGGTCGGTTTCCTCCGGCGCGATCTACACGGCTTCGTGGCCCACCCAGCCCGTACAGGTTTTTGGGGCGGGGCAACTGCTCAATGAAGCCCGCTGGCCCAATACCGCGGTCGAGGACTACGCGGGCATGACTTACGCGATAGCCGATTCCGGCACTCAGGACTACATCACATCCTCCGCCCTCCCCGACGTCGACCTGACAGGCGCCTGGGTTCACGTCATGGCAGGGCAGTCCTGGGTGGTCTACGACCGCCAGGTGACCGCCCATGACCGAGCCTCCGGAAAGCTGACCTTCGCCTCTCCGATTAACGCGATCGCCGAGTTGGTGCCGCGTCGCGGCAACCACTTCGTCGTATTTGGGAAACTTGAACTCCTGGATTCGCCCGGAGAGTGGTGGTGGGACCCCAGCACGCAGCGGCTCTACGTCTGGATGCCCGACGGCGGATCGCCGGAAGGCCGCGTCGAGGCCGGAACCGCGCCCGCGGTGCTCAGCCTCGCGGGGCAATCCTACGTGACCGTCTCGGGCTTATCGGCGCGGGGCGGCTGGTTCAATCTCCAGAACAGCGCCCATTGCACAGTCCGGCAGTTTCAGCTCAAGGCGCCGACCTGGACTCGCATCGTGAATGGGTTCGCGGTCCAGCCGGAGTATTTGGGTGGAGTGGATCTGTCGGGCAGCGGGAACCTGGTCGACGGAGGGCTGGTGCAACTCGCCGGCCGCAGCTCCATCCATGACGCCGGAACGGGCAACACCGTGCAACAGGTGACCGTCGAGGATTCCGGCTGGAACTGGGGCGCTGAAAGCGCCATCGACCTCACGGGAGCGCAGCAGGCGCTCGTTCAGAACAACACCTCGCGCCGCACAACGGACGAAGGCATCTACCTGGCGCCTCAGTCGCGCATCTTGAACAACCTGGTCGAGGACCCCTGCCTGTTCGTCGGCGATTGCGGCGACCTTTACGTCTTCAGTATGGACGGCCAGCAGACCGAGATCGCCTACAACATCCTTCGGAGCAACAGCGCCCGTTGGAGCGCCGGCATCTACCTGGATGCCGGAAGCAAGAACTTCCGGGTGCACGACAATCTGGTGGATGGCATAACCTGGAGCGGCGTGAACCTCACGGACGTGAACGACGTCGAGAACAACACGTTCCTCGACCTGGGCCACCAGAGCGCCAATTATATTCCAGGCACGCCTGCGATCGGCGCGGACTGGTCGGCGGGACGCTTCCTGCACAACCAGACCGATGACCCTTTTCCTCTGGCCGTGATGCTGACGCAGCCGGCGTCCATCATCCCCGACTACACCTGGTATACGGCGTACGCGACGCTCGCGCCGCAACCCGGCCCGCGCCGCGTGGAGGTGGACTGGTCGCAAATGGCCCAGGGAGCCTGGAGCCAGAACCAGGTTCCGCTCGATTTGTCCGCCGCCAACGGCATCACGTTCGGGTTCGACTACCCAGTGGCGAGTTTCAATTACACCATCGGCAACCTGCGGCTTCTGCCGGCCGGAGGCAGCGGAGACGAGGGGGCCGTTCCCGTGACGGGAACCCCCTGGACGGCGTCGGCGTCGGGCGGTTCCACCTGCACTCTCACATCCTCCGGACCGGCTGCCTGGGGCGCTTCGGGCACCAGCGTCTTCAACGGTCAGAATGGGCTGACCGCGCCGCTGCCGCCCAACCTGACCAATCTCTCCGCCTACCGGGGCTTTGCATTCGAATTGGCCGGAACGGCTTCGCGGACGTTCGATTTTCAAGGCTACCAGGCCGCTGACAACGGCCCGGATCAGGTCGCCGGCCGCGGCGCCACGCTGCCCGCATCCGTCGGAGCGGACCCCGCATACATCACGACCGGCTGTCTGGCCAACTCGGCGACGGCCCCTAAGCCTGCCACCCGTAACCAGCCGCGCAGCGCCTCCTCCAGCGGGCTCTAGGCGACGCTCGAAGTCCTGAACGGAATCCTGGCCAGAAAATCACTGGTCGCAGATGTCGAACGAAACGTCTTCAGGTCGAACCTTTCAGGATTCAGCGGTCGAGCATGTGCCTAATAAGTCGCAAGCGAGACGCGCAGCACCACCGGCTCCGCCCCAAAGTTGAGCCCCCAGTCCGTCTCGTCACCGTTCCATATGCGGAGAAATCTGAAGACGCCGTTCTCGTACGTGCCCTCTTCGACGCGCAGAAACTGGCGCTGGCGTCCGGCATCGGCCGGCCGGAAGTCGACGCGGCAGAAGTATCCGGTCACCAGGAACTGGTCGTCTTTGAGTTGCGCCACCAGGACGCGCCCCGTCGGCTCCGCATTCCCCTCCGCCGGATGGTTGCGCCGCGCTCCATACGACACCACCGCGTTCCACGGTCCGAACGGAAGAGTCTGCGTGATCTTGCCCTTTTCCTCGGCCACGGCTTTGAGCTTGCCTTCGAAATTGAGGCGCGCGATCTCCCGCTGCATCGGCCTGATCAGCCGGTTATTCATCGCCCAGGGAGCCAGGAACTCCTCGCGTGGCCCCGAAGCGTCCGCCGCGCCGCGATGATTCACCGTGTAGTCCATCCCGAACGGCGAGAACCCGATGGCCTGAAGACCGAGCGCCGAAAAGAAGAACCGCGCATTCCCGGGCCCTCCGGTCTCCGGTACGAACAGCGCGTTATCGGCGCGGTGATAGAGTTCCAGCACCTTCAGGTACACCGCGGGATCGTTCTCGTATATATCGGGCGCCAGAATATCCAGCGCCGGCGCAGCTACCTTCCAAATCGCCAGCACATTGTCCGTCGGGCCGCCGCTCTCGTAAGTGCCGGGAGCGCCCGGCTTCAGCGGGTCGCGCAAAGCCGCGTTGGCATAGAGCGGCAGCGGATACACGGCTTTCCCCGCCGCGGCCACCTGGCCGACGTATCTCGCCACCGACCAGGCGTGGAACGAGACCTCCGCCTCCGCCCCGAACGCCTCCTGCCAGTTTGGCGACGGCGAAGCTGCTTTCACTTGCATGGCGCTCAGAACCTCGGCCGGCACCGGCGCTTCGAACAGCTTCTGCGCAGCCGGGGAGTAATCGCGGACGCTGCCCCACGTGCCGGGTTCGTTCTCCACCTGAACCAGGATCACCGTGCGCTCCGCGTCCGCCGCCTTGAGGTGCCGCATGAATGCGCTGAACGCCGTCTTGTCCGCTTCGAGCGACGCCTCGGCGTAGGGCGAAGGCGAGTCCACCGCGTGCCCGTTCTTGTCCGCCATGTGCGGATAGCGTTCGGGCTCCCGCTTCATCCACTCCGGCATGTAGTGCTGGCTGCCGTTCTTCCAGGTGCCGAACCACAGCAGCACCAGGTGAACGTGATGCTGGCGTGCCTCTCTCAGCAGCGTGTCGATCACCGTGGTGTCGAACACCCCGCGGCGCGCCTCGAACTGCTCCCAGTAGACCGGGATCTCGACCGTGTTTACGTTCAGATACTCCATCGCGGGCCACACTTTCGGAAGCATGGCCGGCCAGGCGCTGGAGTTGTGCACCTGCGCGCCCAACATCAGATAAGGAGCGCCGTCCACAAACAGGGCGAACCGTCCGTCCTTTTTCACCAGGCGGGGAACCGGGCTCTCCTTGGCCTGGGCGTGGAGCGTCGCGGCGGCGTTCGCAACCAGGAACGCGCCCACTACGACCGAACTCATTCTCATTTTTCTATTGCTCCCAATGTGCGTTCTGCCTTCCCATCCTATATGGATCGGAGCCCCGCGGTTCGACGCGCGCCGTTCGGAACGGAGCCGCGACCGCCGCGGGCGCGCCTGTGACAACA
>DATNLV010000178.1:0-3395 GCA_035602665.1 Bryobacteraceae bacterium
GGAGCGGGACAGCGAAGGCGTGTGGACAGTCACCATCCCGCCCCAGGTGCCCGGATTTCACTACTACTACCTGGCGATTGACGGCGTGCGCGTGAGCGATCCGGCCAGCGAGAATTTCTACGGCGTGGGCCGGGAATCGAGCGGCATCGAGATTCCGGAAGCCGGCGCGGAGTATTCCCAGATCAGGGATGTCCCGCATGGCCAGGTCCGCAATTTCCGCTACTACTCGAAGACCGTAGCAGGATGGCGCCGCGCGTTCGTCTACACACCGCCCGATTACGATACCAACCTGAAAGGCCGCTATCCCGTCCTGTATCTCCAGCACGGCGGCGGCGAGGACGAAACAGGCTGGCCGAAGCAAGGCCGGGTCGACATCATCCTCGACAATCTGATCGCGGACAAGAAGGCCGTCCCCATGATCATTGTCATGGACAAAGGCTATGCGTTGAAACCGGGCGAGATGCCTCCGCAGCGCCCGGCCCCGGGGCAGCCGCTGCGTCTTTCGCACACCTTCGAAGAGGTCGTCATCAACGATCTGATTCCGGCCGTCGACACCACCTTCCATACGCTCACGGACCGGGACCATCGCGCCATGGCCGGCCTCTCGATGGGCGGCATGCAGGCATTCCAGATCACGCTGAACAACCTGGACCGGTTCGCCTGGATCGGCGGCTTCAGTGGGAGCGGCGCCGGTATGGGCGGACAGTTCGATGTGAAGACCGCGTTCAACGGAGTCCTCGCGGACGCGGCCGCTTTCAATAAGCGGCTGAAACTGGTCTGGATCGGCATCGGAACCAAGGAACCGGAACGCATGTACGCGAGCGTCCACAACTTCCACGAGGCGTTGACCCAAGCCGGTATCCAGCATCTGTACTACGAGTCGCCCGGGACTTCGCATGAATGGCTCACCTGGCGGCGCGACTTGAACGAGTTCGCGCCGAAGTTGTTCCGCTAGGGCGTATAGGAGAACGCATGAGAATGCGCCGGTTCGTGGCTGTCGCCGTTTGCGCTGCCGTGTGGCTGGAGATCGCGATGGCGGCGCCTGTCAAGACGGAAGGCGGCCTTGTTGAAGGGACCGTCGCGGACCGTCTGACCGTGTATAAAGGCATTCCGTTCGCGGCACCGCCGGTAGGCGATCTGCGGTGGCGCGCGCCACAGCCGGCCCCGAAATGGCAAGGGGCGCGCAAGGCCGATGCGTTCGCGCCCGGGTGCGTGCAATCGATGGGCGGCCCGCCTCCCAGCGGTGCCAGCGAGGACTGCCTGTACTTGAACATCTGGACGCCGGCGAAATCGGCCACGGAGCGCGTTCCGGTCCTGGTTTGGATCTACGGAGGCGGCTTCAACGCAGGCGCCACCTCAATCCCCGTGCACAGCGGTGAGAAGCTGGCCAAGCGCGGTGTTGTGCTGGTCAGCATCGCCTATCGCGTGGGCATCCTGGGGTTCTTCGCGCACCCGGAATTGAGCGCCGAGTCTCCTCGCCACGTCTCCGGAAATTACGGCCTGCTCGACATGATCGCGGGCCTCCAGTGGATCCAGCGCAACATCGCGGCATTTGGAGGAGACCCGAACCGGGTTACGATCTTCGGCGAATCCGCCGGCGGCATTGCGGTCAGCATGCTCAGCGCGTCTCCCCTCGGCAAGGGACTCTTTCACGGCGCGATCTCGCAGAGTGGCGGCTCGTTTGGACCCTCTAATCCGACGCCGGTGCCGGGCGAAAACATGCGCGTTCTGGCGGACGCGGAAGCTTCAGGCGTCGAGTTCGCCAAGGCTGCCGGCGCACCATCGCTCCGGGATCTGCGGGCCCTGCCGGCCGAGAAACTGCTCGAGACGGGCCGGCGCCAGCTCGGCATGGCTTGGCCGATCGTAGACGGCTGGGTCATTCCGGGCGATCAGTACAGGCTGTACGAAGCGGGGCGGTTCAATGACACCCCCATCCTCGTGGGGTACAACTCGGACGAGGGACTCAGTTTCTCGCATGACAAGACTCCGGACGAATACATCGCCGGCGTGAAAAAGCGCTACGGACCATTCGCCGACCGCCTGCTGCAGGCCTATCCGACGGCTGCGGATGCCGTTCCCAAGACGGCCCGCGATCTGGCGCGCGACTCGGCGTTTGGCTGGCACACCTGGGTGTGGGCGCGTCTGCAGTCGCAGCGGGGCAGCGGGAAGGTTTATTACTACTACTTCGATCAGCACCCGGAATACAAGGCGGGATCTCCCGAGGCAGGACACGGTTCCCCTCACGGCGCCGACGTCCCGTACGTCTTCGAGCACCTGGAAGACATCCACCGGGCAGCCACTCCCGACGATCAGCGTGTTTCCGATGCCATGGCGGCGTATTGGACCAACTTCACAAAGCACGGAGATCCCAACGGCGATGGCTTTCCGGCCTGGCCTGCGTTCAGCGATGAGAATCCGGTAGTCATGTACTTTGCCGGGGCTCCCCATACCGGCCCTGTTCCCAGCGAGGAATCGCTGCGAGTCTTGGACAGCTACTTCGCGTGGAGGCGCAGTCCCGAAGGCGCGGCCGTGAAACCGCAGGGGGCCGCCAAGTAGGTCCGCGGAAACGGTCGCCTGAACCTCGGAGCGCATTGGCCCGAAGAGGCGCCTCAGGGTAGCTTCACGCGTACTTCCTGGCCCGAGTACGCCGCGACGCGGGCCTCCGCCGGTTGGTCTACACCGGCGCCGTGCCGCTCGTCAACGAGCACGATGCGGAAAGTGCGTTTCGTCAACATGCCATCATAGCTGCCGGTGCGGTTTCCTATCGTGAGCGTTTTCGAAGCGTCGTTCCAATGGAAGGGGATGGCCGTGTAGGCTCCGCGCTCGTAGTCGTAAGAATCGCCGGCGTCTTCGTACAGGAGGAACGAGCCGTCGGCGCCGGGATACACGCGCACTTCCAGCGGATCCGCCGCTTTCTGGTCCACATACTCCACGTCCGGCCCGAGCGGAAGGATTGCGCCGGCGGGCACGTAGAGCGGCAGGACTCCGATCGGCGCGGCAGCATCGGTGCGGCGGCCGGCCGATTCCCGCTTGCCGGTCCAGAAGTCGTACCAGGAGGCCTTGCCCGGAAGATACACGCTACGCGAGGAGGCTCCGGGCTCCGTCACGGGATTGACCATCAACGCCGGGCCGAATAGATACTGGTCGGCGATGTTCACTGCTTCGCGGTCATTGCCGAAATCCATCACCAGCGGGCGCAGCATCGAACTGCCGTTGTGGGTCACCTGCCAGGAGACCGAGTAGATGTACGGCAGCAGCCGGTAGCGCAGCCGTTCGAATGTCTCCAGGGTCCTCTGGGTGGGCTGGTCGAACTGCCAGAATTCCTTACCAGGACCGGTGCCATGCACGCGGAACATGGGCGTGAAGGCGCCGAACTGGAACCAGCGCACAAAAAG
>DATNLV010000583.1:0-4347 GCA_035602665.1 Bryobacteraceae bacterium
CGCTTCAGTTGGTGGCCGCCGGAGGTCCCGATGCGTTTTACCGAGGCAAGATCGCGCAGGCCATCCTCGCGACTTCCGAGAAGGCCGGCGGCACCATGCGCGCCGGGGACCTGGCCGAATTCGCCGCCGAATGGGTGACGCCCATCTCGATCGACTACCGCGGCTGGAGGGTCTACGAGCTGCCGCCCAACGGCCAGGGCATCGCCACGCTCGAGATGCTGAACGTGATGGAGCGGTTCCCTCTGCCGCAACTGGCGCCCACCAGCCCCGAAGCGCTGCATGCTGAAATCGAGGCGCAGAAGCTCGCCTATCAGGACCTGCTCAAGTACGTCGCCGATCCGCGTTTCGCCAAGGTGCCCGTGGCCGGGATGCTTTCGAAGGAATATGCCCGCGACCGCGCCGCGCTGATCGATCCGGCGCAAGCTCACTGCGACGTCGCGCCTGGCACGCCGCCACGCACCTCCGGCGACACCATCTACCTCACCGTTGTGGACCGCGATGGCAATATCGTCTCGCTCATCCAGAGCCTCTACAACGGATTCGGCTCCGGCGTGATGGTCAAGGGCATGGGCTTCCACCTGCACAATCGCGGAGGGCTTTTCGAGCTGGACCCGGCACACCCCAACGCGCTCGCGCCCCACAAACGCCCGTTCCACACCATCATCCCGGGCTTCATGGAAAAGGGAAATCTACATGTCGGCTTCGGCATCATGGGCGGATTCAACCAGGCGCAGGCCCACGCGCAGTTCGTCTCGAACGTGGTGGATCACGCCATGAACCTGCAGGCGGCGCTCGAGGCCCCCCGCTTTACCAAGGTCACTTTCGGCGGCTGCGATCTGCTGATGGAGGACCGCGTCCCCGCGGCCACGCGCGAGGAACTGGCGCGCAAGGGCCACCGCATGGAAGTGCTAGGCAATTACTCGAGTCAGGTGGGAGGCGGTCAGGCAGTCATGCACGACACCGCCGCCGGCGTGAACTACGGCGCCTCCGACCCGCGCAAAGACGGGGCGGCCGTGCCCGAACCCGCTCCGTATTTCTGAAAAACACTTTGGCCACGAATGCACACGAATGGACACGAATAAGGCCCCCTGTTTTATTCGTGTTTATTCGTGTGCATTCGTGTCCCAGAGGGTTTCGCGCTCGATCTGGTCCAGGAGCGCCATCATCTGGGGGGCGGCGGCGGGATCGGATCCAAAGCGAAGGCCGTTGTAGGCAGCGGTGGCGCTGGGGTGAACTACGGCGCCTCCGACCCGCGCAAAGACGGGGCGGCTGTGCCCGAGCCTGCGCCGTATTTCTGAAAGACACTTTGGCCACGAATGAACACGAATGGACACGAATAAGGCCCCCTGTTTTATTCGTGTTTATTCGTGTGCATTCGTGGCCCAGAGGTTTTCGCTTTCGATCTGGTCCAGGAGCGCCATCATTTTGGGGGCGGCGGCGGGATCGGATCCAAAGCGGAGGCCGTTGTAGGCAGTCGTGAAGCTGGCCACCAGAGCGGAAGCGGGGGAGGCGGGCAACATGCGGGCGAACTCGGCAGGCGTGATCCAGACGGGTTTCTCGAAGCCGCGGCGTTTGAGGTGGCGGAGCAGGCGCAGGTAGATCAGCGTGGCATCCTGCGAGGAGGCGGCGCCGCGCTGGACCTGCCGCACGCGGCTGAGCGTGTGCCACCAGGCCCAGAGGCGCGGTCCGGCCAGCCACACGGCGAGCGCCAGCAGCACGAAGGCCAATGTCGCCAGGCCGTAGCGGCGTCCCCAATCCAGCGCGGCCGCCCGCCAGCGCCGGGCGCCGGTGCGAAGGCTGTAGATCCACTCGGTGCCGAAGGTGCGGCCGGAGTCTTCGACGCGGGTAGCCAGGGTGAGTTGGCGGTCGAGGTTGTAGTTGAGCACCCACTCCTGCCAGAAGGTGTCGGCGGCGTCGAGGTAGAAGCCGAAGCGGGCCCACAGGGAAGCGCTAGGCTGGTCGTCGGCGGGAGGCGTCGGGTCGAGCGTGGTCCAGCCGCGACGCGGAAGATATGCCTCCACCCAGCTGTGCGCGTCGGAGGCGCGGACGATGTACCAGCCGCTCACGGGATTGTAGATGCCGCTCTGGAATCCGGTGACCACGCGCGCGGGGATGCGGAGCGAGCGCAGCATCACGGCCATGGCGGACGCGAAATACTCGCAGTGGCCGGCGCGGCGCTGGAACAGGAAATACGCGAGCGGGTCGGCAACCTCGTTCTGGGGCAGGCGCGTGGTGTAGCGGTAGGCGGTGCGCAGATGATGCTCGATGAGACGGGCGCGGTCCTCATCGCCGGTGGCGCCTTGGGTGACGCGCTGGGCGAGCAGCGGAATGCGCGGGTCGAGCGGCGGCAGTTGGAGGTAGGCGAGCTGCACGGAGAGGGGCGCGCGCTCGGGCGCATCCTGCGGTGTGGAGATGTCGTCGAGGAAGCTGTAGACTCCATAGCGGACGCCTTCGGTGTTGGCCGTGCCCAGGCGGAAGCTGTTGCCGGGGGTCTCGATCAGCAACGGCGTGTTGATGAGGACGACCTCGGGCCGGCCGGCGAAGAAGAGGACGTCGGAGGACATCGCGCCGAGCTGGACTTCGTACTGGATGCGGGCGCCGGGGCGCCATTGTTGATACGGGCCGGCGAGTTCCACCAGTCCCTGGTTGACGCGGAGCGGCGTGCCGGGCTCGGGACGGTTGAACCAGCGGCGTCCGTCGAACTCGGCCAGCGACATGCCGCGCCACTTCAAGCCGCCGGTGTGGCGCCCGCCGGTAATGCGCACGTGCATCACGGCGGTCTGGAGCTTCTGAATTTCGCCGATTTCGCCCAGCGTCATTTCGTTCGAGAATCCGGGGAGGTGGTAACGCTGCGGCACCAGGTGGCGGAAGGCGGCCTGCGCGGTGCGGGGGAGCAGGAAGAACAGGCCGGCGGTGAGCACCAGAATTCCAAGCGACATGGAGACGGTCAGGGCCGCCAGTCGCCATTGCAGGCGACGCACGCCGCCGCGGGCGAGGTGGTGAGGTTTGCGGATGGAGCGGCGAATCTCGGAGCTGGCGAAGGTAGCGACGGCGAATGCGAGGAACAGAACCAGGAAGATGAAGAACGTCAGGCTGGCCGAGAGCACGGACGCCGCGAGGATTTCGAGGAAGCCGACCACGCCGAGGAAGACGTAGTCGCGCGTGGCGTGGGCGGTGATCACCTTCACGACGGCCAGGAAGAACACCAGGTGCACCGTGGCGGCTAGGAAGTCGCCCGAGATCAGGAGGTAGTCGATGGGATAGAACGCGACGTAGGCGAGGGTGATCACGGTGGTGGCGAGCGATGGGATGCGGAAGCGGATGACGCCGGTGACCATGAGGCTGCGCACGAGGAGGCCGAGGGCGGTGACGATGGCGGTGGGCGGGTCGAGGTAGCCGGAGCCGAGCACGGCGAGGTATCCGCTCAGGACCAGGCCGAGGACCGAGAGCTCGAAGTAGCGGTCGACGGGTGCGGCCGCGGCGCCGTTCGGCGCGGGCGGTGCGGCCCGAGTTTCCGCCGGCACGCTCACAAGGACCATTGTAGCCCGCGAGGGTCAGGGGACCCCCGGATTCGGCGTGGAAGGGTTTTGAGTCGGCGCACCGCTCCCTTGCGGTCGCGGCTCGGTAACGAACGTTCGCACACCCGGCCAGCACCGACCATCGACCATCGCCGTGCAGGCGCGCGAAACTGGTAAACTGTTACTCCGGTTGGCGATATGCCCATAAGTAAGGACTTGCTCGAAATTCTGGTGTGCCCGCTCTGCAAAGCGCCGGTACACCTCACACCGGACCAGAGCGGACTGAAGTGCGCCCAATGCAAGCGCGTCTACCCCATCCGGGACGACATTCCAGTCATGCTCGTCGACGAGGCTAAGATCGAAGAGTAGCCTGCGGGCATGGAGAGCATACTTGATCAGCTACCCCGCGGGGCGCGAGCGGCGGTAATCCGCCTGCGCTCGCTCGGGGACTGTGTCTTGACGACGCCGGCTTTGGATATCCTCAAGCGCAGCCGCCCGGACCTCGCCGTCGCTGTCGTGGTCGAAGACCGCTTCGCGGGCGTCTTCGAAGGCAATCCCGATGTCGACCGCATCCTGCCGCCGCGGCTGAGCGCCCTGCGGAAGTGGGCGCCGGCGCTTGCGCTCAACCTGCACGGCGGACCGCGCAGCATGGCGTTCTCGTTCGCCTCCGGAGCCCGATTTCGCGCCGGATTCGGCCACCACCGCTACGGGTTCGTATACAATGTCCCCATCCCGCCGCCTCAGGAAATTCTCGGCTTCTCACGGCGCGCGCACACGGCGGAGCACCTGGCATCGGCGGTCTTCTACCTGGGCGCCGGGCCGTGCGAGA
>DATNLV010000180.1:0-2306 GCA_035602665.1 Bryobacteraceae bacterium
CCGCTTCCACTATGGTGGGCGCCGGGCAAGTGCTGCCGGGGCCGAATCTCGATCCGGCCAGCCTGCTCGACCTGCTCGATCGGGAGAAGGTCACTCTAGCCGCCGGCGTTCCCACGGTCTGGCTTGGGGTTGTCGACCTGCTCGAACGCTGCCCGGGCCGCTGGCGCCTGAACCCGAAATTGCTCGTGGGGGTCGGCGGAGCAGCGCTGCCCGAGTCGCTAATCGTGGCCTTCGACCGTCTGGGTATCGCCGTGCGCCATGCCTGGGGAATGACCGAACTGACGCCCGTGGGTTCAGCGAGCGTCCCGAAAGCGTCCATGTCGGACTGGCCGGCGGCGGACCTGGTAGCGCTCCGTGCCAAACAAGGCACGCCGCTGCCGTTCGTCGAGGTCCGCGGAGTCGAAGGTGGCCGGGAAGTTCCCTGGGATGGCCAGACCATGGCTGAATTGCAGGTGCGGGGGCCTTGGGTCGCCGCCAGCTATCACAATCCGCCGGCGAATTGCGAGAGCTGGACCGACGACGGATGGTTCCGAACCGGCGACGTCGTGACCATCGATCCCGAAGGCTATATCAAGATCACGGACCGCAGCAAGGACCTGATCAAGTCCGGGGGTGAATGGATCAGTTCGGTCGATCTCGAAAACGCTCTGCTGGGTCACCCGGCCGTTCGCGAGGCCGCCGTGGTCGCGATCGCCCATCCCAGGTGGGGCGAGCGCCCGCTGGCCGCGGTGGTCCTGAAAGAAGCCTGCTGTGCGACGCCGGCGGAACTCCGGGAGCACCTGGCCGCGCGGTTCAGCTCCTGGCAGCTACCCGACGCCATCGTGTTCGTTCCGGAGATTCCGCACACCTCCGTGGGCAAGCTACGGAAATCCAGCCTGCGCGAGATGTTCGCCGGTTGGGATTGGGACCGGGCGGAAGGGACGCGCCTGCCGTGAGCACTCGCATCGAAAAGGACTCGCTGGGCGAGGTCGAGGTCCCGAGCGACAAGCTCTGGGGAGCGCAGACTCAGCGCGCGATCGAGCACTTCAGCATTGGGACCGACTTGATGCCGCGCGAGATGATACCGGCTTACGCGATCGTGAAAAGAGCCGCCGCCATTGCCAACCATGCCGGCGGGCGGCTCGACGAGGAGCGCCGCAAGCGGATCGTTCAAGTCTGCGACGAAATCCTGGCGGGCCGGCATCTCGATATGTTTCCCCTGCACGTATGGATGTCGGGCAGCGGGACGCAGTTCAACATGAACGTCAACGAGGTCATCTCCAATCGCTGCTGCCAGCTCGCGGGCACGGCGCTGGGGAGCAAGACGCCGGTTCATCCCAACGATCATGTGAACATGTCGCAGTCGTCCAACGACACCTTTCCCTCGGCGATGAATATCGCGGCGGCGGTCCAGGTGAAGCGGCGGCTGATGCCGGCGGTGAAGGCGCTGCGCGACGCCATCGATGCGAAGGCCGCGGAATGGAGCGACATCGTCAAGATCGGCCGGACGCACATGCAGGACGCGCTGCCACTCACGCTGGGACAGGAATGGTCGGGCTACGCGGGGATGCTGGCGGACGATCTGGAGCGGATGGAGTACGCGCTCGGAGGCGTCTACCTTCTGGCGCTCGGCGGCACGGCGGTGGGCACTGGCATCCACGCAGCACCCGGCTTCGCCGAGGCCGCCGTAGCCGAGATCGCCCGGCTTACGGATCTGCCGTTCGCCGGCGCTCCGAACAAGTTCACCGTGCAGGGCGCCCACGATGCGCTAGTGCATCTCTCGGGGACGCTACGCACGCTGGCGGTGTCGCTCTACAAGATCGGCAACGACGTACGGCTGATGTCCTGCGGACCGCGTGCGGGCTTCGCCGAGCTGGCGATTCCGGAGAACGAGCCGGGCTCTTCCATGATGCCGGGGAAAGTGAACCCGACGCAGGCCGAGGCGCTCACCATGGTCGCGGCGCAGGCGATGGCGAACGACGTGGCGGTGGGCTTCGGCGGGGCCGGCGGCTACCTGGAGATGAACGTCTACAAGCCGCTGATGATTTCGAACGTCATGCACTCCATCACGATTTTGAGCGGCGGGTGCACGAACTTCCGCCGGTTCCTGATTGAGGGGACGAGGGCGAATCTGGAGAAGATGCGCGAGTATGTGGACCGGTCCCTGATGCTGGTGACCGCGCTGGCGCCGGTGATCGGCTACGA
This sequence comes from Bryobacteraceae bacterium, assembly GCA_035602665.1. Lineage (GTDB taxonomy): Bacteria > Acidobacteriota > Terriglobia > Bryobacterales > Bryobacteraceae > DASWZN01. The sequence goes on from DATNLV010000180.1 coordinate 2,185, forward strand.
CAAGGCGTCCAAGATCGCGCATTACGCTATGGACAATGATCTCACGCTCAAGGCGGCGGCGCTGAAGCTTGGTTTCGTCACCGAGGCGGAGTTCGATCGCGTCGTCGATCCGGCCAAAATGG
>DATNLV010000587.1:0-2964 GCA_035602665.1 Bryobacteraceae bacterium
CTCGGTGGCCTGCGTCGCAACGCAACTGTTGAATTGCATCGTGTCGATCTCTTTGTCTTTGGTCGCGGCGAAGTCGACGAGCTTAGCCTTGAGGTTGTCTGCCGTGATCTCGGACTGGTGCGCGTAGACCCAATCGTGGTACTCCCAGAAGGCGGCCGGGTTCTGGCGGAAGACGCACCGGCCCGCCATGGCCGCCGCCTTCGCCCAGGGATGAATCTGCACCAGTGGGAAATCCTTGAGGTAGAGGCGAACTTCTTTGGGGTACGCGCTCAACAGGTTCTGGCGAAGCATCTCGGCTTCCTGCTTGCAGACCGGGCACTCGAAATCGGTGAAGATCACCAGCACGACCGGGGCGCCCTCGGTCCCCATACTCGGCTGGAACTGCGTCTTCAGCTTGTCCAGGTCCGGCTTGAAGGGGTTCTGGTTGACGTCGAAGATCACCGCTCTCATGATCTTGTGGCCGTCGTGCGAGACCAGAAAGATCTCGTCCTGGCTGGCCGGGCCAGCCGACGCCCGCACTACGACGGTGTAGAAGTCCTTCAGATCGGGGGACTGCTTCGCATCCATCACCTCGACATTGATGTTCTTGCCCCACACGAAGAGGTGACGCACGTAGGCTTCCAGGGTCGCCTTGTCGAGAGCGGACCGGGCCGCCGGCGCCTCTTTCTTTTCCGCCGTTTGCGGGAATGCCGCCAAGCCGGCCAGACACAACAACAGTGCACCACGAGACAGGAGAGCCATAAAAGACCATTCTATCAGCCTACGAATCCGTGAGAACCTTAGGCCCCCGCTCTGACAATTGTATTCAGGGAATGGCCAGCGAAACCCGGAGCCCACAGCGCGCCTCCCCGGCAGGCGTTCAAGAAGGTGTTGTCTTGACGGAACTTCGGAGCGAAACGGAATCGCAGAACACGGCGGAGTGCGCCGCGCCCTGGTTCGCGCTTCACGTCCGGTCCCGGAGCGAGAAGATGGTGGCGGCGTCCCTGCGGGCGAAAGGAATCGAGGAGTTCCTCCCTCTCTATCGCAGCCGGAACCGGTGGTCGGACCGTGTTCAGGATGTGGACCTGCCGCTGTTCCCCGGCTACGTCTTCTGCCGTCTTGAACCTCCCAGCCGCCTGCCCGTGTTGACGACTCCGGGCGTGGTGTCGATCATCGGCTCGGGGAAGATCCCCCAACCCGTCGAGCCGGAGGAACTGGCGTCCATCCAGGCGCTGGTGAAGTCGGGACTGCCGGCAATTCCCTGGCCGTTCCTGAAAACCGGCGAGCGCGTGCGCATCGAGCACGGAGCGCTGGAGGGCGTCGAGGGAATCCTCACCGCCGTAAAGAAGGAATCTCGCATTGTGCTGTCGGTAACGCTGCTGCAGCGATCGGTCGCCGTCGAGGTCGACCGGACTTTGATTCGTCCCATTCTCCCCCGGAGTGCCGTGGCATGCCCGTGATCAGACGAAAGACCCGAACCATTAGCATTCGACTGTCCGACGACGAATACGGCGCGCTGAGGGACGTGTGCGAGTCCCAAGGCGTCCGTAGCCTCTCGGATTTTGCCCGCCTCGCCATCGAGAGCCTGATTGTCGGAGGCGGCATGAACTCCCAAGTGACCGTGAAAACGCGCCTGGATGTTCTGAACAGCCGCGTCGACGTACTGGACCTCGCCGTGGAGCGACTGGCGGGAATCTTCGAAGGAATTGGCCGCAGCGACGGGACCGAATCCTTCGCGCAGATCGAAGCGGAGGATGCCGTCCCAGCCTGCCGGCCGTGACCCACCATGACAATAGGGATGTTGACTGCTGCCCGGCCCCGAAACGACGGAGCCGTGTTCCCGGCTCTGTGCGAGCTTGCGAAAGAACTTGAGCTCATAGCACCTATCAAGCTCAAGCTATTCGGGATAGAGGACGAGGACGCCCGTGCGGACCCGGTGCCGTGGCAGGGTCTTGACGTTTGCGCCGGGCGGGCGCTTGGGCCACGGCGCTTCGGCTACTCGCCCAGCCTGAATGATCGCCTCTTCTCCGGCGGCTTGGACCTGGTTCACACTCATGGCGTCTGGATGTACCCGTCCGTCGCCTCACTCCGCTGGGCGCGTCGCGAGCGGAGGCCATACATCGTCAGCCCGCACGGTATGCTCGACTCCTGGGCGTTGGCGCAGTCGCGTTGGAAGAAGCGCGTCGCCGGCGCGCTGTTCGAGAACGATCACCTGACCGGCGCCGCATGCCTGCATGCCTTGACCCGTGCGGAGGCCCGTTCCATCCGGTCGTACGGGCTGAAGAATCCGATCTGCGTGATCCCCAACGGGGTGCGAATTCCGCCCCGGCCGGCGCCGCCGAATCCACCCTGGGAGGAGGCGGTCGGACCCGATGCCCGGGTGCTGCTCTACCTGGGCCGGCTCCAACCCGCGAAGGGTCTCAGCGAGTTGCTGCTGGCCTGGTCGCAACTGCGACGTGAGACTGCCGCCCGCTCCTGGAAGCTGGTGATTGCGGGCGGGGACGACGGCCGGCACGGCGAGTGGCTTCGCCGTCTGTGCCGGGCCCTGGGCGTCGAGGAATCGGTCGTCTTCGCCGGTTCCCAGTCCGGCGCGGCGAGAGCTGCGTCCTTCGCCAGGGCATCGGCATTGGTCCTGCCTTCGAGGAGCGAGGGACTGCCGTCCGCTGTTCTGGAAGCCTGGGCCAACGGACTGCCGGCGCTCATGACCCCGGCGTGCAACCTTCCGGAGGGCTTCGAGGCGGGTGCCGCGATGTCCATCGCCGCCACCGGGCCGCTGGAGATCCGCGACGCGCTGCAGTGGCTGCTGTGGCTGCCTGCCGCGGACCTCAAAGCGATGGGAGAGCGGGGGCGGGAACTGGCCCGGCAGAGCTTTTCCTGGGACTCCGCGGCGAACGAGATGAGGCGGGTGTACGAATGGGTCCTGGGCGGGGGCGAGCAGCCTGCCTCGGTCATGTTGCAGTAGGCGGGGCGCCGGCGGGCGCCCCG
>DATNLV010000589.1:0-3403 GCA_035602665.1 Bryobacteraceae bacterium
CGCCCCGGCCGAGTTCGGATGGCCAGGCCAGAGGTTGCGCAGGCCGGACACCGATCCGATGCACGCCGCGGCCGCGAGCACGTATGGCAACCTTCTCGGCCGCCGCTTTGGCGCGAGCGCCCTGAGCGCCTCGATGAAGGCCGGCGGTAGCGTAATCAGATCCGTTGGGACGTCTGTGAAGGAATCGAACGCCTCGCCGGGGTTCTGCTTCGGGTGCGGCTGTTCCGAATGCCCCGTCATATGCGTATCCTCCACATACCAGGTTTGCCACGCCGGCTCGGCGCATCGCGCCGTTCAGGGAACATGAATGGGGTAGTAGTTGCCGGTCGCGCCGATGGGGCTTCCCCCGGGGACGTGACACGGTGTCTGGCCACATGATCCCACGCTGACCGTCAGCGTCGTGATCATGGGCCGGGTCGAGCTCGCCGTGCGAGCGCCGACAACGGCCGGGAAGGTAACCCCACCGGCGTTGGCGCTCGTGATGTAAAAATTGCCCTCCGGCCCGGAATACGTACTGGTCGCGCGACCGGCCGAATCGGCGATGCGCACCTCCACACCAGGCGCAGGCATCGTTCCCTTGTAGTCGGCGTAAACGGTGCCGCCAATGAGGAAGCTCTCGGCAGCGGCCACGGAACCGTGACAGCCGGACTCGATGCAGGACTTGCCGGCATTGTGGGAGGCGGTTCCTGTTTGGGATGAGAAAGGAGGCGCGCCACTGAACGGATCTTGAAACGAGCCACCATCGCCGGCGACCCAAGCCGCCGGGGTTGCATCCGAGACGGGATCGACATTCACGAGCTGGTTCAGCTCGGTACCCGTGCTGCAACCGAACAAGACCGCCAAGCATACCAAGGAGTTCGCCTTCGTGTCGGCGAGCTTCACATTGCGACGGGGGGCATATTGCCCTTCGAGACCCACGTTACGGCAAGTGGATTGCGGCGATGGTGCAACCTCCGCCGGTGCAATGGCAAGCGTTGCAGGCGCCGCCGGTCGAAGCCGGTGCCTGTGCGGTAGTCTGAATTGCCGTGATCATCGTCTGGGTACCGGCCGCGTTGCGGACGCCGATGTGCGCAGGCCCGACGAAGCTTTTCTTACTGTAGAAATTCCCCTGAGAGCCGCCCGTGGCCGTGTAGATGCTTATCACCTGACCCGTGGAGTCCACAAGGCGAACTTCCGCACCGCCGATCGCTGCCCCCGCGGAGTCGACGAGGGTTCCGGCGATAGTGAAGCCGTGGTTATGACAGCCCTGGTTGCAGTCCTGTCCAGCATTGTGGTGGCCGCTGACGCCCGTGCCCGCTACGAACGTCGCTGCGTTTGCGAATACGCCGGACGCTGTGGTGGTTGCTGGACCCGTGGCCCGAGCAGCGGCATCCTGGCCAGCATCCGCGTGGCCCGCTGGCGTGCCGCCGGTCGTGCCCCCCGTCATGGCAACCGTGCCGCAAGAGCCCATGGGGTAGCCTGCGTTGATCCAGTTCTGGAGCGTGGATAGGTCGGCTGCCGGAAGCGTGCCGCCAGGCGGCATTGGTAAAGAGGAGTTCTTCATGCGGGATAGCGATAGTTGCGCCTCGTTTTCGCTGGGCATTTCCTGTGAGGAGGCCATCAAATCGGCGTAAGTGACCAGCCCAGCGAGGGCGCCCGGGATTGGTGGATCGCCATGACAGGCGTTGCAGTTGGTCGCCAGCATCGTGGCCACGTCGCAGGGAACCCCTGCGGCCCCCGCGTCACTACCAGCGGGTCCCGCCGGAGCGCTGCCCGAGTTGTTGGCGCTGCTGCCGCCCCCCGAGCCTCCGGGGGACGCTCCGGAGGAAGGCGTCCCGCTAGCGGATGGGACGGTCGCGGATGGCGCGCTTGCCGATGGAGTGGTCGTGGAGGACCCCGCTCCAGAGGGCGCCGCCGACAGCACCCCTGTCGAGCTGGGCGCGGCTACGGCCCCAGAAACGATGATCACTTGCGGTTCCGATCCGGAGCCGCTGCACGCCGCCACGCCAGCCGTCAGGACTGCGACGAACGCGAAACCCACTATCGAGGCGGCCGCGGTCGACATTCCATCGGTATTTTTTGGCGGGAGAAGACGTACGCGAGTCATTGATTCACCATGGTTATTCCTTGCTACAATCTAGCTAGCAAGGGGCGAAAGCCGTGCTTTCTTCCTTTGGCGGAGCTCGTGACCGAGGCGATCATCATGGAGTCTGTCCTTGGGGCCCTGTGGGCAACGGCCGTCTCCGGGTTGCAGGCATCTGTCGAGCACCGAACAATTCGTGTTCCACGCCCCCACAACGCCCCCCATAATTACGTTTATGGTGGCAATTTGTGCCCGAACGGTCGCGCTCGATAGCCGACGCCCGCCTTCGGTCTCCTCTCATCGGCGGCGCAATAGACCTTGCGTCCCCCGATCGGTCAAAACCGACCACAATCCGCATTGTCCCCCGCCGCGCAGGGGGAGGATCGCCCTGCCCACAGCACGCGCCGCTCTGGTCTCGGCGGGAATGATTGGCTCAAGGCGTGGACCCGTAAATCACCCAGAGCACCCGACCGCGCGGTACAAGTAATCGTCCTGGCTGGAATTCACATCTAGCGACACAGCCCTCAGCTCGAACGATCCCCCAGAGGTCGCGGCGAACGTCACCACAACGCGCTGGCCGTCGGTCGAAACCGCGAGCGGTGCACCGAAGACATCGGCATCGAGCGGTGAGAGCACAACCGGGGCGCCAAGCCGCGAGCCATCCGCCCTCTCCATCTGCGCGACGGCGTAACGGCCCCCGTCGGGGCTCGATTGAGTCCAGGAAACGAGGTAGCGCCCGTCGTCGAGCTCCACGCGCGTACCCACCGTCGAGGGCGCCGAGGGCTCCTCGGAACGCCCGGCCTCTTGGCGAGACAAGAACTCGAGCGACCCCGGATCCACGCGTGCGAGTGCCTCCCGTCGTCCTGGTCCCGCTTCGCCAAACCTGACGGCAATGCTGCTTCCGTCGGACGCCAAGTGAACGGGCACCATGGGATTGATGTGCGTATCTAGAACACGGGCCTCTCCGACGCGCAGCGGCGATATGCCTCGGTGGCGGAAGTCCGCGAGATTGCAATGACGCGTCTCCACCGCGACGGCTTGATCCATCGGCCGCTGCTCTGGAGATCGGGCGCAACCGACGCCAATGATGGCACCCGTCAGGCCGACAAGACACTCACCTGCCAGCGCGGCTCGAAGCGCGGAAATGGTTCTCGGTTTCATGGTGGCCTCCGTTCACCAGGTGAGAACGCATATTACGTGCCCTATATGGCACCAAGTCCACAAGCACGGCGACGCAGAATTCTGTGGGGCGCGCGCTCTTTCGGCGGACATGTACGCGCCGGACTTGCGCCAGAGGCGCATGCAATGCGTTGGTCGCGATGGTGTGGTCTTGAGCGTAGT
>DATNLV010000592.1:0-7760 GCA_035602665.1 Bryobacteraceae bacterium
GGGAATTCAACTTCGGCGTGGGTGTCGGCATGACCCGCTCCACCGACCACTTACTGGTCAAGATGATTCTAGGTTACCGGTTCGGGCGCTGACGCCTTTACTTGGATACGTGCTTCGCGGCAGTCTCCTTCGCGAGTAGCCGCTGGGCCTGAAGGTCTCCCTGGCCGGCTTCCTTGGCGGTCTGAGCGGGCGTCTCCGTAGCTTCCTGCATGGCCGCCAACGCGGCTTGCGCGGTCTCGCTCAGCTGAACGGTGTCCGCGTGCGCGTCGGGTGCGGCTGGCTTCGATGGGGCCGGCTTCTTGGGCGCCGTCGCCGTTGTTTTGGCCACAGGTTGGGCTGGCGGAGCGTGCGATACGCCACTAATCATTCTGGTACTCCTTAAGCCCACTTATCGTCCCACCTGAGGATTACTTGAAGAGCGGGGATCCCACCACAAGCGTCACCGCCCGTGCGACATACCCGCCCGTCCCGGTGCAACTCAACACATAGCCGTAAGAGCCCGGAGCCACCGGCGTTACGGTTTCACTGCCGTGCGTGGGCCGCTTCCCGATCCAATCGCCCGACGCCACACATTCCGTCGCGCCCTCGACCGACCACCGCAGCCTGGCCGCATGCCCGAACACGATCGCCGACGGGGCCACCGTGAAAGCCAGCGACTCTGAGGGCAAGGCGCCCGCTCGGGCCGCAGCCTTGTAGCCGGCGGGCTCGGCCGCCGACGACGCGGGCGCCCGGCTGTGCGCCAACAGCCAGTCATAGATGTTCTGGTCGTAAATGTCGTAGGCCGGAAGGCCCTGGCCCAGCCCCGTCAGGCCGAGCACCGGCATCTCTATGCCAACGTGGTCGACTCCGGGCAAGACCGTGATCTTGGCCCGTTCCACCGGGTTGCAGGCGTTGATGGAGTTCACCGTATCGACCTGGCCCTGATACGGCACCGTCGTGTCCGCCTCGCCGTTAAATGCCCAGGCCGGCGTCTCCTTGAGAACGCACCCCGAACTCGTTCCATAGGGGCCCGAGATTGGTATCACCGCCGCAAGTTGATGTGGGTAGTTAGTAACATAGTCCCACGTATCGCCTGAGCCCTGGCTGTGGCCACCCATGTAAATGCGCGAGGTGTCAACGTTGTAAGTATTGATGGCGTAATCGAGAAACAATTTCGTCTGCGCCGCGGTCACCACATAGGTCAGCGCGTCCACGCACCGCTGTGGCGAGAGCACAATGAACGGACGCGAGTCGTCCCACGGCCCCTGGTTGATCAGCTTCACCAGGTTGCCGCCTTCCAGAATCGAGAGCGGTGCCTGAACCGTGTAGGGGTCGAGAAAGCGCGCGTTGAACCATCCGTGCTGGTAGATGATCAGCGGGAATTTCTGATTGGGATCGCCGCTGTAATTCACCGGCAAGTGCTCGTAGTAGCCCGGGTGAGCGCTCGTGCTGCCGATATCGCGGGCGGTCTGCGCCTTGAAAGCGCCCGCATGCACGCGCACCATCCGCACCACCTCCAGCGCCGCCGATTGCGTGCTGTTCAGCACGTTGTACCGGATCATATAGTCGCCCACGGTGTTTACGTCCAGGGTCGCGAGACCCGTGACCGCGATCCGGCTTGTGACATCGCCGTCGTGCGGATCCGCGGCGGTCGCTCCCGCGTCGGCGTAAGCCACCCCCAACGTCTGGCTGACGACCCTCGGTCCGTTCAGCGTAATAACCGGCTTGTTCGGGTCGCCGGAATCAACCGGGGCCGCCGAATTGCAAGCATCATATTCCGGTAACGGAGTAGGAGTAGGTGTCGGCGCGGACTCGGACGAAGAGGACGAGCCCGGGCATCCCCACAGCACCACCAGCGCGCAGCCCGCGAGAACAACGGAAATTCGTTTCATCCCACCAGCCAATCTCTATATTAGGTCCAGTTGTCCCATATGTGGGCCAGGCGTCCACGCCTGCAAGCAGGTCTCCAGACCCGCCTCAGGTACAATTGAAATCGCCATGAAGGTCTCCCTAGCCTCGCTTCTTCTCTGCTGTGCGCTACCCCTAGCCGCCCAGCAATCCCCGGACCTCGACCGCAAGCTCTCCGCCAAAATCGCCGACTCGTTGAAGTCCACAGGAGCCCCGAGCGTCTCGGTCGCCGTGGTCCAGGATGGCCGGCTTGTCTACGCCCAGGCCTTCGGATACGCCGACATGGCCAAGGGCCGAGCAGCCGACGCCGCCACGCGCTACGCCGTCGGCTCGATCAGCAAGCAGTTCACCGCCGTCGCGCTCCTGCTTCTCCAGGAACAGGGCAAGCTCTCGCTCGACGACAAGGTCTCGAAGTACTTCCCCGATCTCACGCGCGCCGCCGACGTCACCATCCGCCAGCTGCTGACGCACACCGCGGGCTACGAGGACTTCGCGCCGCAGGACTACATGATTCCTGAGTGGAGCCATCCCACCACGCCGCTGGCTATCCTGGACCGCTGGTCGAAGAAGCCGCTGAACTTCGAGCCCGGCACGCGCTGGCAGTACAGCAACACCAACTACGTCCTGGCCGCGGAGATTTTCGACAAAGTCTCGCGCCAGCCGCTGCTGGATTTCCTGGCGGAGAAGATCTTCCGTCCGCTCGAGATGCGCTCCGCGGGCGACTGCCAGGTGGCGAGCCCACTCGACGCCACCGCCTACACCCGTTACGCCGCCGGCCCGCCGCGCGTGGTCGAGCGCGAAGCCAGCGGCTGGTATTTCGGCGCCGGCGAGCTGTGCATGACGCCCTCCGACCTGGCGCGCTGGGACATCGCCTTCCTCCAGAAGAAGATCCTGTCCGAGCGTTCCTACGCCGAGTTCACCCGCGAGGCGAGGCTCGCGAACGGCGACTTCACTCACTACGCGCTGGGTCTCCAGATGGGCGACCTGCGCAACATCCCGATGATCTTCCATGGTGGCGAGGTCTCGGGTTTCCTGGCCTCGAACAGCGTGTTTCCGAACCGGGCCGGAGCGGTGATCGTGCTTTCGAACGAAGATGGCGTCGATCTGATCGGCCCTGTTTCGCGCCAGGTATCGGAGTTGGTGTTTCTGCCGGACCGGCCGCCCGCCACGGACGAGGAGATCCATCAAGTGCGGTCCATTCTCGATGGCCTCAGGCGGGGCCAGTTAGATCGCAGCCTTTTCACGGCCAACGCCAACTACTACTTCGGTGAGACGGCGCTCGCGGACTACAAGGCTTCTCTCGCGGCGATGGGTGAGCTGAAGTCGGTGATCCGCGTGAGCGAGAGCCTCCGCGGCGGCATGATCCATCGCGGCTACCGCGCCGAGTACGACAAGAAGACGGTGTCGCTGAACATATACGTGATGCCCGACGGCAAGTACGAGCAGTTCCTGGTGGTGGCCCAGTGATGGATCGAGTCACCCTCGGGCGCTCCGGCCTTGAGGTTTCGCGAATCTGCATGGGCACCATGACCTTCGGCGGCCAGGCCGGCGAGGACGCCGCCCGCCAGATGGTCGACCGCTGCCTCGACGCCGGCGTCAACTTCTTCGACACCGCGAATGTGTACGGCCAGGGCCGCTCGGAGACCATACTGGGGCGGGCGCTGGCCGGCCGCCGCCAGCAAGTCGTAGTGGCGAGCAAGGTGCGCGGCGTCATGAAGGACGCGCCCGAGGAGAGCGGCCTCTCGAAATCCCAGATCCTGCGCGCGGTCGATTCCACGCTGCGCCGCCTGGGGACGGATTACCTCGACATCTACTACCTGCACCTGCCCGACTACGGAGTGCCGCTCGAAGAGTCCCTCGAGGCGATCGACGAACTGGTGCGGGCGGGCAAGGTGCGCTATCCCGCGAGCTCGAATTACGCCGCCTGGCAGGTGGTGCGGATGCTGTGGCTGGCCGCCGCGCGTGAATACCGGCCCGCCCATATCACGCAGCCGATGTACAACCTGCTGGCGCGCGGGATTGAGCAGGAGTACTTGCCGATGTGCCGCGAGTTCGGCGTCGCGACGGTGGTCTACAATCCGTTAGCCGGCGGCCTGCTGACGGGAAAGCAGACCGCGCAGGCGCCGATCGAGGGCTCGCGGTTCGACAAGAACCAGATGTATCTCGACCGCTACTGGCACGCCGCGTATTTCGATGCGGTCGAGGACCTGCGCGCCCTCGCGCGCCGCGAAGGGCGGTCCCTGCCGAGCTTGGCGCTCAACTGGCTGCTCCACCACACGCCTACGGATTGCGTCATCCTGGGCGCCTCGCGCATCGAGCAGCTCGAAGAGAACCTCAAGGCGCTCGGGGATGGCCCGCTCCCCGAAGCCGCGTTGGCCGCCTGCGACGCGGTCTGGAACAAGCTGCGCGGCATCACGCCGCGGTATAACCGATAACATGCGTCTGCCCATCGTCCTGTCGTTCGCCTGCGTTCTCGCGGCCGCCGCGCCGATCCGCCTGCACCCCGACAATCCTCACTACTTCCTCTTCCGCGGGCGAGCCACGGTGCTCATCACCTCGGGCGAGCACTACGGCTCCGTGCTCAACCCCGACTTCGACTACCGGAAATACCTGGCGACGCTTGCCGCCGACGGATTGAACTACACCCGGATCTTCTCGGGCTCCTATGTCGAAGCGCCGGGAGCGTTCGGCATCGCGCGCAACAACCTGGCGCCGGCGACGGGCCGTTTCCTCGCTCCCTGGGCGCGCAGCGCCACGCCCGGCTACCACAACGGCGGGAACAAGTTCGAGCTGGACCGCTGGGACGAAGCCTATTTCGCCCGCCTGAAAGATTTCGTCGCCGAGGCAGGCCGTCGCGGCATCGTGGTTGAAATGTCGCTGTTCTCGTCGCACTACGCCGACATGAACTGGGCCAACTCCCCGCTGAATCGCGACAACAACGTCAACGCCACCGACGCCATCGACCGCCGGCTGCTGCACACGCTCGCAAACGGCAACATTCTCGGCTACCAGGAGCGGCTGGTGCGCAAGATCGTGCACGAGCTGAACGGCTTCGACAACGTGCTCTACGAAATTCAAAACGAACCCTGGTCGGACCGCACGGTTACCGTGGATACGGTCAATCCCTATCTGCGGCCCCCGGCGCTGAATCTCTATCCGAACGCTGTGGACGTCGCCGACGCGGAGTCGATGGCATGGCAGGCCCGCGTGGCGTCGTGGATCGCCTCAGAGGAAGACGGCCTCCCCGAGCGCCACCTGATCGCTCAGAATTACTGCAGCTTTCGTTACCCGGTGCGCGATTTGGCGCCGGGCGTCTCGATCGTCAACTTTCACTACGCCTACCCCGAGGCGGCCCGCCTGAACTACGGGCTCGGCAAGGCGCTGGCCTATGACGAGACCGGCTTCGCGGGCAGGGACGACTCGTTCTATCGCAAACAAGCCTGGAACTTTCTGTTCGCGGGCGGCGGGACGTTCAACAACCTGGACTACTCGTTCACGCCAGGCCGCGAGGATGGAACGGATACAGAACCGAACGGCCCCGGAGGCGGGAGCGCGGCCCTGCGCCGCCAGTTGGGCATTCTAAGTGAGTTCCTCCGCACGTTCGACATCGTAAAGATGCGCCCCGACCCATCGGCGATTGTGTCCGCCCCGGGCCTCTACACCCAGACGCTTTCCGTGCCCGGCGAGCACTACGCGATATACCTCACCGGAGCCGGCCCAGCCCGTCTTGAGCTGGCGATTCCCCCGGGCACCTACGCCGCCGAATGGATCGACCCGAAGACCGGAGCAATCCTGAAGCGCGAGCGAGTGGTTCAAGGGCTGCTCACGACTCCGCCCTTCGAAGACGACATAGCCCTCCGCCTAAGTGGGGCAGGCGTCCACGCCTGCAGCGGGTCTCCAGACCCGCCTCTTCCGGCTCACCCCAACTCCCCGCGCCGAGCCGCTAGCCCCATATACTCCGCCGCCCGATAAGCCAGCGCCTGAATCGTAGCCGTAGGCTGCTGCCGCGCCGAAGTCACGAAGTTACTCCCGTCCACCACAAACAAATTCCGCACATCGTGCGCGCGGCTGTGCTGGTTGACCACGGACCGCGTCGGATCGAGCCCCATCCTGCAAGTGCCCATCAGATGCCGGTTCGTGTCGAAAGCGTCCACCGGCTCCGCCCACACCTTCTTCGCCCCCATGGCCTCGAACAGCTCGTACTCTCGTTCCAGCAGCCACTTCATGGTGGCAATATCGTCCGGGTGATGGTCGTGCGTGATGCGTACCGCCGGCAATCCCCAGGCGTCCTTCACGTCCGGGTCGAGCGTGACGGTGTTCCTCTCCATGGGCAGCGAAGTGGAGTGTGCCAGCAGAGACATGCACCGCGTGAAGTACTCGCCCAGCATCTTCTTGTACTCCGCTCCCCACCTCGGCGCGTCGGGGGGCAGACCGTCGAGCGCGAAGCTTGCCGGATAGAACTGGAACCGTGCGTCGATGCCGCCGCCGCCGTAGAAGCCCCGCTTCGGATCGGCGCGATAGTGGTCGTGAATGAGCCGCGTCACCTGAATGCTCTTGTACTCGTTCAGCGGATGCTCGAACAGCGCCGTGGCGAACGAGCCGTTGTCCCACATCAGGTTCTTGCCCACCAGGCCGCTCGAGTTCGCCAGTTTCGATAGCAGCAGCAGCTTGGCGGACTCCACCCCGTTGGCGCACAGCACCACGGCCTTCGCGCGCTGGAACACCTCGCGCCGCCGCGGGTCGAAGTAGATCGCCCCCGTCGCGCGGCCACTAGCATCCGTCGCAATCTGGCGCACGTAGCTGTTGGGCCGTATCTCGCATCGTCCCGTCTGCTCCGCCACCGGGATCACCGACACCAGCGTGCTCGATTTAGCCCGCATCTCGCAGCCGAAAGATTCGCAGAAACCGCAGTGCACGCAGGCGGGGCGCCCCTGGTAAGGCTGCGAGAGAATGGCCACCGGGGCGGGGAAGGGATGCAGTCCGAGTTTCTTCGCGCCACGATCGAACAGCGCTCCCGAAGACTTCACCGGCATGGGCGGCAGCGGATACGGCTTCGAGCGAGGCGCTTCGAACGGGTTCGCTCCCGCCAGGCCCGAAATCCCGAGGTCGTATTCGGCCTTGGTGTAGTAAGGCTCCAGGTCGGCATACGTGATCGGCCAGTCCGCGAAAGAGGAGCCAGGCACATCGCCGAACAAGCTGCGCTCGTGAAAATCGCTTTCGTGGAAGCGCCAGTAATTCGCGGTGAAGTGCACCGAGCCGCCGCCCACCTGCCGCCCGTACTCGATGGCCTTCATCACCTTCGCGGCTTCGTTTTCGTTCTTGCGATACGTGATGGGTTGCACCTTCGGATCGTTGGTCAGGCCCGGCTGGTACTCGTACTTGATCTCATCGTGGCTGTAATCGCCCTCGCGCAGATAAGGCCCCTGCTCGAGCACGACGACGCTGAATCCGGCCGTCGAAAGCTCCTTCGCCACTACGCCGCCCGCGGCGCCCGCGCCGATGATGAGAAAGTCCACGGCATCGGAAGGTTTGAATTGGGGCCCCGTCATTGCGGCTCCCCGTCGTAGTAACCGAACGGCGGCGCCCACGCCATGCGCATCTCAAACCCGATGTGCTTCCACCCGACCTTGTCGCGATTGCCTCCGTAGCTGGGGTTCCCCAGAAAGCCGAGGAGCGTGTGCGTTCGCACGGTCTCGAAAAAGTCCGTCTTCTCGATGGCGCGCACCAGCTCGATCTGCTGGTCCTGCGGCAGTGCCGCAATGCTGGTCGACGACGGAAACATTTTTCCGCGGACGTTCTCTACCTCGCTCAGGCCCTTTCGATAAGCGTCCTGCAGGCTGGCGTCGAAAGTCGTCAGAGCGCGGTCGACAAAG
>DATNLV010000593.1:0-2515 GCA_035602665.1 Bryobacteraceae bacterium
GATTTCAGGCCGACGTCCTGCAAGGTGTCGCCAATGCCGGCTTCAATTTTGGCGATGGTGCCGGTTTGCGGGACGATCCAGGCGGTGCCGGAGAGTTCTAACGGATATTCGCGGCCGCGCAGGGCCAGAGCAGCAGGAGACTTCATTCCGGCAATGTGCTGGAAGCTAACTTTGTCGAGCACGCGGCCGTTGATGGTTTCTTCCCCGACGAGGCTGAACTGGAAGGCCTGGGCGTAGTACGGATGAAAGACCAGGAACAGCGTGGCGAATCCATTGCTCAGCAGCATCGATGTGTTCTTGCGATCGGGTTTGGCGTCGTGCAAGGGTAGGCGCGATTCGGAGAGGCTGAGGTCGCCACCGGAGTTGGTGAGGATGACCAGGTAGTCGTAGCTGGAATCTTCTTTCAACTCGACCTTATCTTCCTTGCCCAGCTTTTCCTGCGAGACATGCTCGGTACACTTCACGTCGGAAAATTGATCGAGGAATGCGACGGTTTGGTCGCCGGTGCGGCTCAGAAGATCGGTGAGTCTCTGCGCATTGGATTCCTGAGCGCTTGTCTGCGCGCAAAGGACGACTCCTGCAAGCAGCGCCCATAAGCCTAGTCGCGACAGCTTTGCGATTTGGGTTCGGCACTTCATTCTTTGTGCCTCTTGTTATCAAACCGGTAGCCGAGGGAGAACATGAATTGCTCGTAGTTCAGTTGGCCGTGGTTGGTGGTGAAGTTGCCCTGGGCGTAGTAATGACCGCCGAGTGTGGTCTCGATCGTGCCGGTGATGAAACGTGCGTTGCTGTTGGTGGTGACGGCGGAGCTGAAGCTCTGCTGTCCGGCGAGGACTTCCAGGCGCAGGCTCTCGTTCATCTGGCGTGAAATGGTTACGGCTTTGTAGGAGCCGCTGCCGAAAGAACTGTTGAAGCGGGCGTAGTGGGCGTCGGCGCGCAGGCCAAGCCAGGGGAGATGGCCGAAGGTGAGGCCGTACATTTCGTTCAGCGACGAGGTGGAGTCTCCGGTGCGGCTGCTGCGGCCCAGGTTCGAAGAAATCCACACTTGTTTGGCGACTTCGATGCGCGCCCCAGCGCTGAAACCCTGGAATAGGAATTTATCCAGCAGGCCGGTCCCGATTAGGGTGGGATCGAAGGTTGGTATGTCGCGAAAATAATTGTGGTTGAAGTCGAGTTCCACGCGCGAAAGCGGCTGGATGCGCATGGTAAAGAAGCTGCGTCCCAGGCCGGCGCCGGGCGAAGGCGTGGCGGCGTTGCCATGGGGATTATCGAGCTGCGCGGATTCGTACACCCCGATGGAATGGCCGTAGGAAACTGAATCTTCGAAGAAGAGAAACGGGCGATCGGTTTGCCACTTGATCATGCTGAGCCCGGCGCCGGAAGTGCTGGTGTAGTGCAGGGCGTTGTACTCGCCGCCTTCGAAATTGATGAACGCGCCGCCGATCACGCGATCGGGAGTGTAGTTCCAGGAGGAAGGATCGGGGGTGGAGCCACCGAAGATCCCGAGCGTGGATCCCTTGGAGGGTTTAAATCCGAAATAGCCGCCGTCAATGGTGTCGAGGCTGGGGGCCCAGGGGAGATAGAGGCGGCCGACTCCTGCCACGAGGCGGGAGGTGGGATTGTCATAGGTCAGGCTCAGGTGATAGGTGCGGTTGATGAGGTTCTGTAGAGTCTGCGCGCTGGCGGCGGAAGTCTGGGTGATGCGGCCGCGCCAGTATCCGCTCAAATTCCAGTAAGTGCCGCCGATGCGGGTGATGTCACCGCGAAAGACGAAGCCAACGTCAGAGCTGGTAAGGTTGCTGGCGCCGTGGCTGATGGTGTCCATATAGTCGAGTCCGATGCGGCCGCGGGCGCGGTTGACCGACGGCAGCGGCGGGCGCGGGACTTCGGCGCGGGCTTCTTCGTCGAGGGTGTCGTCCGCGGTGAAAGAAATGACCGCGGGATATTGGCGGGTCGGGCTGAGCGCGCGCTGTGCGATCAGGGCCGCGGCATCGCTGCTCGAAAGGTAAGCCAGGTCGCCGACTTTTACCGGGCGCTTGGGAGTGTGAATGTCGGTGACGGAAGAGGTGTCAGCGACGGCGCTGACTTGCAACTCGGCGACTACGCGGGGATCGTCGGTAATGACGCTGTCACCCTGCTTCGCGGGCAGAGTGTTGTCTTCGACGTAGAGCTTCATGCCTTCGCTGAGGCCCTGGGCGCTTCCGCCTTCGAGATAGGCCACGCCCTCGGCGACGTACTTGATTTTGAAAACGGTGCGGAGGCTGGGGTCGTCGGTGCGGGCGATGGCGGCGGTTTCTGTGGTGGTATCAGAGGAGGGCGTGGGATTGGCGGATGTTTCGCTGGCGGGCGGCTGGGGGGCTGAAGGTTCAGCGGCGGTGGTAGCGTTCGCAGCATCTGCGGGATTTGCGGGCGGGGTCGCGGATGCGCCGGTTGACGGCGCGGACGGCGGCGGAACGTTGCTTGCGCTCGCGCCGGCCACGGTTTCGGTCGCAGGCGGAGGCGTTGGTGCGGGGGC
>DATNLV010000614.1:0-2548 GCA_035602665.1 Bryobacteraceae bacterium
GCCTCTACAACGACGATGGCGTCATCCACCACGATTCCGATGTCTAGCACCAGCCCGAACATGCTGGTCATGTTGATCGAAAAGCCGAGCAGGGGGAAAAGCGCGAGGGTCCCCATGATGGCGACCGGAACGGTGAGCAGCGGAATCAGGGTGGCTCGCCAGTTCTGCAGGAAGACGAACACGACGAGGATGACCAGGCCGATGGCTTCGAACAGGGTCAACTGCACATCTTTGATGGCGGCGTTCACGAATACAGTGGAGTCGTAGCCGATGATGTAGTCCATCCCAGCCGGGAAGCTCTGCCTGGTCTTCTCCAGGAAGGCGCGGACGCGCTGGCCGGTGGCCACGGCGTTGGCGCCGGGCGACAGGTAGATGATGAGGTTGGCGCAGTTGCGGCCGTTGATGCGGTTGAATCCGGAGTAGGTCTGAGCGCCGAGCTGAACGTGGCCGATGTCGCGGATGCGCAGCAGCGACGTGTCGGGCTGCGCGCGCAGGATGATGTCCTCGAACTGGCTGGGATCGACCAGCCGCCCGGGCGCGCTGACGGAGTATTGGAAATCGGTCCCCGGCGGAGATGGCGGCTGCCCGAAAGTTCCGGCCGGGTTCTGGCGGTTCTGCGCGTTGATCGCGTTACTGACGTCGGTGGCCGTGATGCCGAACTTGGCCATCTTGTCCGGGTTCACCCACACGCGCATGGAGTAGATTTGCGGCGAGCCGAGGCGCGCTTCGCCGACGCCATCGATGCTGCCGATCTGGTTCAGCAGGTTGATCTGCGTGTAGTTGGTCAGGAAGAGCGAATCGAAGCGGTTGTCGGGCGACTCAAGGCTGATGGCCATGAGGAACGCGGTCGATACTTTTTTGACGATGACGCCCTGGCGCTGCACTTCGGCCGGCAGGCGCGGCATGGCGATGTTCACGCGGTTCTGCGTCTGCACGGTTGCCATGTCGGGATTGGTGCCGAGCTTGAAGGTGATCTGGATGTTGAGCGATCCGTCGTTGCCGTTGCTCGACAGGAAGTAGAGCATACCGTCGAGGCCGATCAACTGGTCCTCGATGGGCTGGGCCACGGTCTTCTCGAGGTCCTGCGCGTTGCCGCCCAGATAGCTGGCGCTGATCTGCACCACCGGGGGCACCACTTCGGGATACGCCGCCACGGGCAGGCTCGGAATCGCCGCCACGCCCAGGATGACGATGACGATGGCAACCACGATCGCGAAAACGGGATGGTCGATGAAGAAGCGCGCCATGGCTCAGCTCCCGACCTTCTCCGCCATCTTCGGCGCGACCACGGCGCCTGGCCGGACCCGCAACTGTCCTTCGACGATCACGCGGTCGCCGGGCTGGATTCCTTGTTCGATGACCCAGTTGCCACCCACGCGAGCGCCCGTAGTCACGGGCCGCACGGACACCTTGTTGTCGCGGTCCACGACGTAGACGGTCTGGATGCTCTGCAACTGCTGCACGGCTTTCTGCGGCACCAGGAGGGCGCCGCGACGCTCCTCGATCTGTACACGCACGCGGCCGAACTGGCCCGGAAGCGCGGAGTGGCGCGGATTCGGGAAGCGCGCCTGGATCTCGAGCGTTCCGGTTTTCGGATCCACCTGGTTGAGGGCGTTCTCGATGCGGCCCTTAAAGCCGAACTCGGAATTGTCGGCCAAAATCAGTGTGAGCGGGAGATCGCCGCCGGGCAGGCTGTGGCCGTTCCTGGTCCACTGGATCATTTCGGATTCGGTCATTTTGAAGCGCACCCAGATGGGATCGAGCGGAACGATGGTGGTGAGCGGCTGCGGTGCGTTGGGGGGAACCAGGCCGCCGACGGGCACGAGCGTATCGCCGATGCGGCCCGAGATGGGCGCCCTGATGGTGCCGTACTCCAGGTTGAGCTCGGCTGTGCGGACCGCGGCCTTCTGCGATTCGACCTTGGCCTGCATGGAATCGATCTGCGTGCGCGTCGAGAGTGTCGCCTGATCGACGCTCGCTTTGTAGGCGTTGACGTTGGCCTCGTTGGCCCGGAGCGCGGCGACCGCCGCGTCCATATCCTGTTGCGACGCGGCGCCGGCATCCACCAGCGGCTTGAGGCGCTCGTTGTCCTGCTGGGCCTTCACCAGGTTGGCCTGCGCGGAGGCGAGGTTGGCCTGGGCCTGCAACAGGGCGACCTGGCGCTTAGCGAAATCCAGATCGGCCTCGCTCTGCTTCAGGTTGGCGCGGGCCTGCTGGACGCTGGCCTCGTACGGACGCAGGTCGAGAACGTAGAGGACCTGGCCGGCCTCGACCTCGGCGCCGGGGCGGAACATCCAGCGCTCGATGTAGCCTTCGACGCGTCCCCGAACCTCGACCATGTCACGCGCGTAGGTCTGGGCGGCGAAGTCCGCGTAGATGGGGACGTCGGCCGGCTCAACCTCCACCACGACCACGGGGACCGCGGCAGCGCGCGCCGGGTCCTGCTTCTGTCCATCGGCCGCGCAGCCGGAGGTGGAAATCAGGACCGCCAGACCGGCCAGCCCGCAAAGGATAGGAATGAGTCTCATGTTATGCATGCTCGTCGCTT
>DATNLV010000186.1:0-6989 GCA_035602665.1 Bryobacteraceae bacterium
GCTCGTCGATCAGCAGCACAATCAGCACGATCTCGGGATGATTGGCCGTGATCGAATTCGCGATCGATTGCAGCAGCATGGTCTTGCCGGTGCGCGGCGGCGAGACGATCAGCCCGCGCTGGCCCTTGCCCAGCGGCGTCAGCAGGTCCATGATGCGGCCCGAGTAGTTGTCCTTGACCGTCTCCAACTTCACCCGCTCGTTGGGATAGAGCGGCGTGAGGTTGTCGAAGAAGATCTTGTTGCGCGATTCCTCGGGCGGCTCGAAGTTGATCGCGTCCACCTTGATGAGCGCGAAATACCGCTCGCCCTCTTTCGGCGGACGGATCTGCCCCGAGATCGTGTCGCCGGTCCGCAAGTCGAAGCGCCGGATCTGCGAAGGCGAAACGTAAACATCGTCGGGACCCGGCAGATAGTTGTACTCCGGCGCGCGCAGGAAGCCGAAGCCGTCCGGCAGGCATTCCAGCACGCCTTCGGAGAAGATCAGTCCGCTCTTCTCCGCCTGCGCCTGCAGGATTTTGAAAATGACCTCCTGCTTGCGCAGCCCGGAAACGCCGGTCAGTCCCAGCTCTTTCGCGATGGTGTTGAGCTGCTGGATGCTCATGTCCTTCAGCGCGACCAGGTCGAGCGTGGTCGCCGCCGTCGGACCGTTTTTCTGCGGCGGTGCGCCTCCAGCTTGTCCAGCCGCGCTGCGCCCTTTGCGGGCTCCCGTTTGCGGAGGGGCGCCGGCGGGGGGCGTCTGCGTTTGCGCCTGGGGCTTTTCCTCCTGCGTTTGGGTTGGATTTACGACTTCTTCTGGGTTGTCCATATGGCTTGCCAAATCTCCCTTACACCCCGGCCCGTTACGGCCGAGAACGGCATGGCCCCTCCCGCGCCCGCTTGGCGCGCCAGGGTTTCCAGACCGCGTATTTGCTCCGATCGGTTCAGTTTGTCAACTTTCGTGGCGACAACCAGGTGCCGCCGGTTGTGGAACTCCAGCCAGCGCTTGAGTTCCAGGTCCTTCTCCATCCACCCGCGCCTCAGATCCACCAGCAGGATCGCCAGCGCCAGATTGGGCCGGCCCAACAGGTAATCCTCGATCAACTGCTTCCAGCCCGCGGTCGTCTCCTGGGAAACCCGCGCGTATCCATACCCGGGAAGATCCACGAAGCAGAACTCCCCGTTCACGCGATAGAAGTGAATCAGTCTTGTCGACCCTGGTTTTTTGCTGGTGTTTGCCAGGTCTCTGCCTCCAAGCAGGCAGTTCAGCAGGCTGGATTTGCCCACATTACTCCTGCCGAGAAACGCAACTTCAGGTAGTTCCTCGGGCGGAAACTGCTCCCGGCGGGCTGCTCCAATTATATACTGAGCCGTCACGGTATGGTCGATAGTCGATGGCCGATGGTCGATGGTGGTCGATAGTCGATGGCCGATAGCCGATGGCAGTCGATAGCCGATGGCCCCGCGTCTACCGGCCTTGCACCATCGACCATCTACCATCCACCATCGACTGCTTTCATCAATGCAATTTCTCTTCGCTCGGCTGAGTCCCAATCTGGTCCACGGCTCCTGCCGTTGCCGCCAGCGGCAGCGCGATGATCTCCCGCTCCAGCGCGATCTTCAGCACCTCGTCCATCGATTCAACGAAGTGCAGCTTCATCTCCCCGCGGATGGCCTCCGGAATATCCGGAAGATCCTTCTCGTTGTCCTTGGGGACGATCGCCTCCCGAATGCCGTGCCGCCGCGCCGCCAGCAGCTTCTCCTTCAACCCGCCGATGGGCAACACGCGCCCGCGCAACGTGATCTCCCCCGTCATCGCGATGTCGCACCGCACCGGAATCCGGGTCAGCGCGCTGATGATCGCGGTCGCCAGGGTGATGCCCGCCGACGGCCCATCCTTGGGGATGGCACCCTCTGGGACGTGCACGTGTATGTCCAGGTTCCGGTAAAAGTCGCGCGGCAAACCCAACTGGTGCGCCCGCGACCGCGTGTAGCTCATCGCCGCCTGCGCGGACTCCTGCATGACATCGCCCAACTTCCCCGTCGTCGTGAGCTTGCCCTTGCCGTCCATGATCTGGGCTTCGGTGGTCAGGATCTGCCCACCCACTTCGGTCCAGGCCAACCCTACCGCCGCCCCGATCTCATTCGATTTATCGGCTTCCGTGTCCCGGAACTTCAGGGGCCCCAGGTACTCCGGCACCAGCGCCGCTGTGATCACCGCGCGCTCCGGCTGCGCCTGCTCTTTTCCGTCCGCGCCCGGCGCCATCGCGTTCACCGACCGCCGCGCCACCTTGCGGCAGATGTTGCCGATCTCCCGCTCCAGGTTGCGCACGCCCGCTTCCCGCGTGTAGTACTGCACCAGGGTCATCAGCCCTTCGTCGGTGAACTCCACCAGCTTGTCCGAGAGCCCCGTCTCCTTCATCTGCTTCTTCACCAGGAACCGCTTGGCGATCTCCATCTTCTCGAGCTCCGTGTAGCCCGAGAGCCGGATCACTTCCATGCGGTCCTGCAGCGCCGGTGGAACCGTGTGCAGCACGTTCGCCGTGGCGATGAAAAACACCTGGCTCAGATCGTATTCCACGTCCAGGTAGTGATCCATGAACATGTAATTCTGTTCCGGATCCAGCACCTCCAGCAGCGCGGCCGAAGGATCGCCCCGGAAGTCCATGGACATCTTGTCCACTTCGTCCAGCATGAACACCGGATTCCGTGTCCCCGCCTTGCGCATCATCTGGATGATCTGCCCCGGCAGTGCGCCGATGTACGTGCGCCTGTGGCCGCGAATCTCAGCCTCGTCCCGCACGCCGCCGAGCGACAGCCGGATGAACTTGCGTCCCGTAGCCTTCGCAACCGACATCCCCAGCGACGTCTTGCCCACGCCCGGCGCACCCACAAAGCAGAGGATGGACCCGCGCGGGTTCTTCACCAGCCGCCGCACCGCCAGGAACTCCAGAATCCGCTCTTTGATCTTCTCCAACCCGTAGTGATCGGATTCCAGCACTTCCTCAGCGAACTTCAGGTCGCGGATCTCCTTCGACTTCTGCTTCCACGGTACCGCCAGCAGCCACTCCAGGTAGTTGCGTGAGACCGTCGATTCGGCCGACATCGGCGGCATGTTCTCCAGCCGCTTCAGTTCCGCCATCGCCTTCTCGAAGGCGTCCTTGGTCATCCCCGCGGTCTCGATTTTCTTCTTCAGCTCATCGATCTCGCTCTTCTCGCCACGCCCCAGTTCCTTCTGGATGGCCTTGATCTTCTCGTTGAGGTAGTATTCCTTCTGCGCGCGCTCCATCTGCCGCTTCACGCGCCCCTGGATCGTGCGGTCCACGTTCAGCTTTTCAATCTCGATGTCCAGCAGTTCCGCCACCCGCGTCAGCCTCTCGATGGGATCGAAGATCTCGAGCAGTTCCTGCTTTTCCTCGATCGTGAGCTGCAGATTGGCGCCAATGGTATCGGACAACTTCCCCGGATCGTCCACCCGGATCGCCGCGATCATGGTCTCGTAGTTCAGGTTCTGGCTGAGCTTGATGTACTGCTCGAAGAGAGTAGTTACGCGCGAAACCAAAGCTTCCAGCTGCGGACCCGCCTCCACCTTGTAGTGCGCAACTTTCACCACCGCGCGGAAGAAGCCCTCGTCATCGGCCACCGAGACGATCTTGCCCCGCTCGATCCCTTCCACCAGGACTTTGATGTTCCCATCCGGCAGCCGCAGGCTCTGCACGATGTTGACGATCGTCCCGACGCTGTAGATCTCCTCCGGCCGCGGCTCATCGGTCGAAGCGTCGTGCTGCGTCGCCAGGAAGATCCGTTTGTCCCCTCCCAGCGCCTCCTCCAGCGCGCGCACGCTCGAGTCGCGCCCCACCACGAACGGAGTCATCATGTGCGGGAAGATCACCACGTCCCGCACCGGCATCATCGGCAAACGTCTTGTATCCGACTTTTCCTTGGATGTAAGCATGTTATATAGACACCTACTGAGCCGCGACCGTCAGGGAGCGGTTGCGCGGGTCCGCGCACCAATGCAGCATACGGAAGAGAACCAGACGCCCCAGCGAACGCCCTACCCAGCCTTCTCCAGCAATGCCAGACTGATCTTCTGGGTCATCACCATCTCCTTGGTCACCAGGAACTCGCGAACCTTCTTGTATGACGGGAGATAGTACATCAGGTCCAGCATCAGATCTTCCAGGATCATCCGCAGGCCCCGCGCCCCAACCTTGCGCTCCATCGCCAGCTCCGCGATGGCCTCCAGCGCTTCGTCGCTAAATTTCAGTCTAACATTTTCAAACTCGAACAACCGCTGGTACTGCTTGATGATGGCGTTCTTCGGCTTGATCAGGATCTGCATCAGGGCAGACTTGTCCAGGTCTTCGAGAATCCCCACCACCGGCAGCCGGCCGATGAACTCCGGAATGAACCCGAACTTGATCAGATCGACGGGCTGGATTCGCTCCAGCAGGTCGATGTCGCGTTTTCCCGAGTTGGCCACGTACGGCTTGTTGCCGTCCGCTTCCGCCGCCAGGAACCCCATCGATTTCTTGCCCACCCGCCGCGCGATGATCTTCTCCAGCCCCACGAACGCGCCGCCGCAGATGAACAGGATGTTCGTCGTGTCCACCGGAGTGAATTCCTGGTGCGGGTGCTTCCGTCCGCCCTGCGGCGGAACATTCGCGATCGTGCCTTCCAGGATCTTCAACAGCGCCTGCTGGACTCCCTCACCCGACACATCCCGCGTGATCGACGGGTTTTCATCCTTGCGGCTGATCTTGTCTATCTCATCGATATAGATGATGCCGGTCTGGCACCGCTGCACGTCCCAGTCCGCGTTTTGCAGCAACCGCAGGATTATATTTTCGACATCCTCGCCCACATACCCCGCCTCGGTCAAGGTCGTGGCGTCCACGATGGCGAACGGTACGTCCAGGATCCGCGCCAGCGTTTGCGCCAGCAAGGTCTTGCCTGACCCCGTGGGGCCCATCAATACGATGTTCGACTTCGCCACCTCCACATCCCCACTTCGCTGCTTGTTCATGTGGATGCGTTTGTAGTGGTTATAGACAGCCACCGCGAGCTTCTTTTTGGTGGCGTCCTGGCCTATCACGTACTGATCCAGATACTCCTTCAGTTCCAACGGCTTAGGGAGTTTATGCGGAGCGGCATAGGGCGAATCGTGCCGGTCGTCTTCGAGGATCGAATTGCATACCGCGATGCACTCGTCGCAGATGTACGCCCGGGGGTAATCGCTCGGCGAAGAGATCAGTTTTCCAACGACATCCTGGCTTTTGTGGCAGAACGAACAGCGCAACGGCTCGTCAGAACCAACGCGTTTCATTTAAGATAGCTCCCGAACCGCGCTCAACATAAATGACTACACGGAGACACCCCCATTATCGCCGGAATGAAGCATACTCGCAATCGGGAAGTTGGGTACCAGTCCGTACCCCCAGTACCAGAGTGGGGCGGCTCTCCAGAGCTGCGCCGGACGTCCACGTCCGGCCTCCGGTTCCAGACGCGTCGGGATTCGCAAAATCCGCAAACCGGGGACTGGACCCGAGTTTCGCCGCCTTTGCGAAACTCGTGCCTGTCCCAAGGTTTGCCCCTTGTGGACTCCAGGTTTTCCAGCCCCTACCGCCCCCGCCGCCCCCCGCTCAGGATCTCGCCCGCCAAGAACACCAGCGGCCGGTCCAAAACCATCTCCACGCTCGTCCCCTGCGCCAGCACCGTGTCCGGCCCATGCGCCAGCAGCAGCCCTGCCACCGCTCCGGCCGCCGCCCCCACGCCCAGCCCCGCGCCCGCATGCCCCGCCGCCGCCCCCGCGAGCCCTCCCACCGACGCCCCTGCCGCCGTCGTCTTCGCCACCGTCCCGGCCGTTCCGCCCGAATCGCCCTCGCCCTTAATCGAGCCCTCCTGCGGATCGACGTGCCCGTGCGTCGAGGCGTCCACCTGGTCCACCCGAGCCCTGAAATCGCGCGTGACCCCGTTGGGAAGGGTCAGCGAATCAAACCGGATGAACACCTCGCCCCGCCCCTTCAGGTGCCCCGGCGGTTTGACAAAGGTGAGCGTGCCGGCCACGTTGCTCCCCGGCGGGATCACCACCACGCCCTTGCTCAGGATCGGAAAAGCAGTCCGCAGGTACACCCGGTCCCCCTCCGAAGAGTGCTTCATACTCACGGAGTTCACCAGCACCAGCGGAATATGCGTGCCCGCCTCGACCGTGTACTCAGTCGGTTTTGGAGGATCCGCCGCCCCTACCGCCGCAACCGCGGTCCCGCCGTCCGCCCTCTCATAAACCAGCGTCGCCTCCACATCGCGCCCCGCAATTTCCCGCGTGACGGTCAGCACCCTGCGGTCCCGCGAGATCGTCCACCGGTCCATCTGCGTGAAATTCCGGGCCGGGTCGTTCACAATTGTGTTGACCAGCAGCGCCGACCCCTCCCATTTCGCCACCGTGTTCAGCCACCGCCGCCCGATCCGAACCCGGGCCTCCTTGCCGTCGGTGCTGAAGGAGCACCGCACCGCGCCCGCCGCGTACTCAATCGAGCGGTCGCGCTGTTCGATCTCCATCGCGGCCGCGGGCGCCTCAGGCAAAGTGCCAGCCTCGACGTGCTGCGACTTCAGCTTCCAGCTCCCGCTGAAATCCTGGCCCCACGCCAGAGTAACGAAAATGAAAAGAATCGGGATGGCGCGGACTATTCTCACCACTAATCGACAAATACCGCAAACCAGCCTTCAATACAAGGGAAAAGAAAGCGGCCAAGCTTCACACGCTCTTTCCCATCGGCGTTCATCGGCGTTCATCGGCGGCCATCAATCTCCTGGACGTTCCGCCGAGCTCACGACCCGATCAAATTGATCTGCCCGATGCCCCCTGTGACCGTCAGCCGCAGGTGCACATCCGACTTCCCATACGCGTCGTTCACGTAGTAGCCGCCTTCCTTGTGAAGCCCGCCCTGCACGTTGACGCCCCCCAGCCCCCCGGTGGCCGTCGCCCGCACGCCCACATCGTGCGGCAGCCG
>DATNLV010000189.1:0-4209 GCA_035602665.1 Bryobacteraceae bacterium
AGCTGGCCTACGGCATCACTTCCGCCAACCCGCACTTCGGCGTGGTGCGCAACCCTCGCGATCCGGCGCGCATTCCGGGCGGATCGAGCGGAGGATCGGCGGTCGCGGTGGCCGCCGGAATGGCGCTGGGCGCGCTCGGCAGCGACACCGGCGGGTCGATCCGCATTCCCGCCGCGTTCTGCGGAGTCGTCGGTCTCAAGCCGACCTACGGACGCGTCAGCCGCTACGGCATGTTGCCGCTGAGTTTCAGCATGGATCATGCCGGCCCCATCACGAGCTCTGTGCGCGATGCGGGGCTGATGATGAACGCCATCGCGGACCCTTCGTCGAGCGGCGCGCCCGCCGAAGACTACCTGCCTGCCGGCGAGGGCTCGCTCGAGGGCATCCGCATCGGCCTCCCGGAGAATTTCTATTTCGAGCGCGTGACGCCGGAGGCCCGCGCAGCGGTCGAGCGGGCCGCGGAGCTGGCCGCGCGCCAGGGCGCCCGCGTCGTGCCGGTTCGGGTGCCCGATATGGACGCGGTCAACACCATCGGACGCCTGCTCCTGCTGGCCGAAGCCGCCGCTGCCCTGACGCCTCACCTGGCGGACCGCGCCAGTTTGGGCGACGACGTGCAGGCGCTGCTCGATCAGGGACGCCTGATCCCGGCCACCGACTATGTCAACGCCCAGCGCCTGCGCCGGCTGGAGCAGGAAAAATTTCGCGCACTCTGGAGGCAAGTGGATATTCTGTTCACCCCCACTGTGCCTATGGGAGCGCCCAAAATCGGCGAGACGACGGTCGAAATCGAAGGCTGCCAGGAAGATGTGCGCCTGGCCTCGACGCGGCTGGTACGGGGCATGGACGTTCTGGGATTGCCCGCCCTCTCGCTCCCCTGCGGGCTCGACGCGAACGGAATGCCCCTAGGACTCCAGGTAATGGCTCCAGAATTGCAAGAAAGGCCGCTACTGCGCGTGGCTGGGAATATAGAAGGCGCCCTCGGAGCGGCGCGCTGACGTGTCGCCGAATTTACAGGACGTTCACAAGTTCCGCCCCTGACACGCAGTAGAATTAGGCGAGCTGTACCAAGTCTGTCAGCAATTGGAGGGATGCTATGTCTTTCTGGGAGTCTTTGCGCCCGTTGTCCGGGCGGAGCGCGGCAGTGGCAACAGGTCTACTGCTGATCGCGAGCCATGCGGCCGTGGCCGGTCCGCCCCCTTCGGGCAACGCCTACGTCCAAACCAACCTGGTCTCCGACATTGCGGGGGTGGCCGCGGTCACGGACCCGAACCTCATAAACCCATGGGGTATTTCCGCCAGCGCAACCAGCCCGATGTGGATCTCCGACAACGGCGACGGACTCTCCACGCTCTATAGCGGCGCCGGAGCCGTCATACCGCTGGTGGTGACGATTCCTCCGCCCGCCGGCGGAATGGCGCCCTCGGCCCCCACCGGGACCGTATTCAACAACTACACCGCCACCAACCCGACCCTGTTCGTGGTGAATGGCGCTCCGGCCAAGTTCCTGTTCTCAACCGAAGACGGCACCCTCGCCGGCTGGAATGCGGGTACCTCCGCGTTCCTGGTGGTGGACAATTCCGCCTCCGGGGCGGTCTACAAAGGCCTTGCGATCGGGGTCGCTGACCAGGGCCCGCTCCTGTTCGCGACGAACTTCAACGCCGGCACCGTGGACATCTTCGACGGCTCCTTCCATCAGATCATCACCCCGGGCAACTTCACCGACTGGGCCATGCCGCCGGGCTATGCGCCTTTCGGGATCATGACCACGCCCGACAACAACGTGATCGTCACGTACGCCCTGCAGGACTCCGCCGCGCATGACGATGTCGCCGGCTACGGGCACGGTTATGTGGACGAGTTCGACGCCAACGGCGGCTTCATCCGGAGGCTGGCTTCCGGCGGGGCGCTCGATTCGCCCTGGGGACTTGCGATCGCGCCGGCTACGGGATTCGGAGACTTCAGCGGCGCCCTCCTCGTCGGCAACTTCGGCGACGGCAGAATCAACGCCTACGACCTTGGCGGCGCTATGGGCGCCGTGCCCGCACTCCGTGCTTCCATCGAGGGCCGGCACCTGGACGGCTTCGACTTCGGCTTCTTCCCGAGCTTCGGCGAATTGAGGTTCCTCGATTCGTTGCGTGACTCGGATGGCCATCCGCTCACCAACCTGGGCCTTTGGGCGCTCCATTTCGGTAGCGGCAGCGCTGCCGGCGGAGCTGTCACGTCGCTGTATTTCACAGCGGGAATCCCGGGCAGCCTCGGTACTCTGGATGTGCCGGAAGGCCACGGTCTGTTCGGCGTCATCAACCCGTGGGTCGGCGCGGCAGCGGCAGCCAAGGCGGCACCGGCAGCCAAGGCAGCACCAGCAGCTAAGGCAGCAGCAGGGCGGTAGGCTAAGGCCGGCGGGGGGCGGACCTACACCCCTCGCCGGTTGCCCCAAAGCTCGATGTGCAGGCGGGGGCTGAAGCGGAAGCCCTCCTGCTTGGCGATCTCCACCAGCCACCGTCCGCGCTCGTGCAGAACGTCGGCGTCCGTGCCCTCGGGCATCAGGACCACGCATTCGCTTCGGGCGCCCGTGCGCTCGACAATCGCGCGGATCTCCGCGAGGTCCTCCGGGCGCTCCACCACGAATTTGAGCTGGTATGCGTAGGACCCCATCAGCCGCCGCAGCACCTCTGCGTCGATGCGCAGGCGCTCGTGCTGCTTCGCCCAGCGGCCGCCGTCGCGCTCCCAGGGAGTGGAGTTGGCGAGCTTGGGGCTGATGCTCATAAGGTCGCAGGCCACCTCCGCGAACACCGTACCGGCGGTCTCGACCGTCACGTGCAGGCCCAGGCCGCGCAGTCCCGCGGTCAGCCCGGCGATCTCGGGGGCGATCATCGGCTCGCCGCCCGTGACCACCGCGTGGCGTGCCGGGTACCGCCTCGCTTCTTCGAGAATGGCCTCGACCGTTTGCTCCGATCCTTCGGGCGTCCAGGACGTGTACGGCGTGTCGCACCAGACGCAGCGCAGGTTGCACCCGCTGGTCCGCACGAAGATGGACGGAGTGCCCACCAGCACCCCCTCGCCCTGCACGGAGTAGAAGATTTCGGAGATCTTCACGGGCGCCTTCCGATCGGGTCCTCGATCCCCGCCTCCTCGAATCCCTTGGCGCGCAGCAGGCAGGAATCGCAGGCGCCGCAGGGGTACGCGCCTTCCAGGGGATCGTAGCAACTCCAGGTGAGACCGAAATCCAGGCCCAGGTCGCTCGCCAGCCGGACGATATCGGCCTTCGAGAGCCGGATCAGCGGCGTGTGTATCCGCACCCGCGTGCGGCCTTCGACGCCGGCCTTGGTGGCCAGGTTCGCGGTGCGCTCGAAGGCTTCGATGAACTCCGGCCGGCAGTCCGGGTAACCCGAGTAGTCGATGGCGTTGACTCCCAGGAAAATGTCCGCGGCCTCCAGCGTTTCGGCCCAGGCCAGCGCGCAGGCGAGGAAGATCGTGTTGCGCGCCGGTACGTAGGTGACCGGGATTCCTTCGCCCATCGACTCGACGCTGCGGCCCTTGGGAACCGCTATGTCATCGGTCAGGGCGGAGCCGCCGAACGCGCGCAGGTCGATCTTCAGAGTCACGTGCCGTGCCGCGCCCAGCGCCGCCGCGACTCGCGCGGCCGCTTCCATCTCGATCCGGTGCCGCTGGCCGTAGTCGAAGGAAAGGGCGTAGCACGCAAATCCCTGTTGGCGCGCCAGCGCCAGGCAGGTCGAGGAATCCAGCCCCCCGCTCAGCAGACATACGGCTTTCGGCATTGCAGTCCTTTCAGCCGCAGCACCGAGACCGCGACCGTCAGGGAGCGGACTGCCGGGGAGCGGCGTCGGTCCGCTTGCTGACGCGCGCGGTTCGGTGCCGCGAAATGTCCTACGCACGTCTCAACAACCTCAGGCTCAGGAAGAACCCGCCCAACGGAAACACCGTCAGCGCCATGAGCGCGTAGTGCAGCGTGATGCGGTCGGCGGCCCAGCCCGTGAGCGGGATGAAGATGATTCCGGCCATTCCCCAGGCGAAACCCATCATCAGCGCCGAGACCGTGCCCGCCTGCGACGGCACCAGATCCTGCGCCATCACCACGTTCACCGGGACGGTGAAGAGCAGAATCAAACCGCCCAAGAGCAGTCCCGCCACCGACATCCATCCGTGCGCCAGGTAGAACAGCGCCAGGAACGGCACGGAGCCGATCAT
>DATNLV010000644.1:0-7801 GCA_035602665.1 Bryobacteraceae bacterium
CGCCGATCACGCCGCCCTGGCGGACCTCCTGCCCGGCCACCACGGCGAACCGGGAGAGATGCGCGTAGTAGGTCTGGAATCCGTTGCCGTGGTCGACTACCACGACGCGCCCGAATCCGTTCATGATGCTGGCAAACACCACCACTCCGTCGGCCGACGCATGCACCGGAGTGCCGTACGGCGCCCCGATGTCCACGCCGCGATGCAGCGCGCCTTCACCCGAGAACGGATCCATCCGCCTTCCAAACGCGCTCTGCAGCCGCCCGTCGACCGGCCAGACCGCCGGGACGATGTTGGTCTGCCAGGAACGCGGGTAGCGGTGCGAATACGCCGAGAGGTTGGCGCTCCGCAGGAAGTCGTATTCCTTGAAGGATTCCTGAAGGGTCGGAACCAGGCGGCCTTCGCTCGAAATATCCTCCGGGCCTTCGAGCTTCTGCTTCAGCCCGTAGGCCATCGAGACCTCGCTGGCAAACACCTGCAACTCGGCCAGCTGATGATTGGTTTGGGTGGCGTCGGTCTGAAGGTTGCGATAGCGGGCGCGCAAAGCGGTGATTTCCTGCCTGAGGGCGTTATAGTTGGCAACCTTCCAGGCCATGCGCGCGTAACTCGATAGGAAGCCGACAATGGAAAACAGGCCCACGACGGCGAGCGCGAACACGACGTACAGAATCCGCTGGGAGACGTGAATCCTGCGAAGCCTGCCGTGAAGGGAGTGCGCGACTACTAGAATAAAATAGGGCTGTTTCATTGAACCTTGTCGTTCAGACCACCCCTTCCGTCAATCGGCCGCCAGAGGGCATGCGAACAGGCCGGCCTCCCGACTTCCGGGGAGAATCCACGTAGGATCAAAGATCTGTCAGACCGCTTAGAACGCACCGACTCCGAACACAGAACTTTAACACAACCGTGACACTCGCGGTCAAGGCCCCCCCGAGGTCCCCGCAATGGAGGGGGGCGGCGGCGGCGCGCGGTCAAGCCTCCCAAATGATGTGCCGGTGGTTCCGGATAAGTCTCCCTGAATTGCAGTTTCCGGCCTCCCGCGCGACGCTCCGGCCCGGGTACACTGGACTCAGGAGACCCCGGCGCCGGCCCCGCGGATGGCGGCTGAGTGATTTACGGGCCGCGGGACGGGGACATACGTAGTTCGGCCTACTGCCGTTTCCAGTAAACTCAAGGCCGGCTCGAACCGATGGGTTTAGTATGGAGGACAGGCGTTTCGAACCCCGCTTACTGTGTGCCGACCTGATCGACGTGTGGTGGATCGATCACTCCGGTCGAAAGCACAAGGGCTTGGCCAATCTGGAGGATATCTCCAATTCCGGGGCGTGCCTTCAGGTGGATGCGCCCGTGCCCTCGGAAACTCTGCTGCACATCGAACATCCCGATGCCACCTTCGAAGGGCTGGTGCGCTATTGCGTGTACCGCGAAACGGGCTATTTCCTCGGGGTGCACTTTGAAGCCGGTTTCCGGTGGGACCGCCAGCGTTTTCGTCCCAAGCACCTCTTTGACCCGCGCACTCTGCTTCGCCGCAAGAAAGGCGGGCCTGAAGCCCCGCGCGGGCTGAAACCCAACGCCACTTAGTTTTGTGGGGCAGGTTGTCAAACCTGCGGCGGGTTGGCAACCCGCCTGTACGTCCCTGCACAAGGTGAAGCCCGCCCCCCCGACTCAGTAGGCCGCGAGCCAGCGGACTTTCTCGGCCACCTTGTCTGCATTGGGCAGGAAGGCGTCTTCGAGCGGCGGACTGTACGGAATCGGCGTGTCCGGCGAGGCCATGCGGATCACCGGGGCGTCCAGGCAATCGAAGGCGCGCTCGGTGATGCGCGCGGCGATCTCGCCGCCGAATCCGCCGGTCAGAGTATCCTCGTGCAGGACGATCGCGCGCGAAGTCTTGCGCACGCTCGCCAGAATCGTCTCCTCATCGAGCGGCACCAGCGTTCTCAGATCCACAATCTCGACTGAGATGTCCTCCGCGGCCAGCTTCTCGGCCGCCTCCTGGGCCACGTAAACCATGGCGCCGTAGGTGATGATCGATACGTCCGTGCCCTCGCGAAAGACCCGGGCTTTGCCGATAGGAACGGTGTACTCGGTCTCCGGGAGGTCTTCCTTGATCCTCCGGTAGAGTCCCTTGTGCTCGAAATAGAGCACCGGATCGTTGTCCCGGATGGCCGATTTGATCAGCCCCTTGGCGTCGTAGGCGGTGGCCGGCGCGATGACCTTGAGGCCCGGCACGTGGGTGAACCACGCCTCCGGGTTCTGCGAGTGGAACGGGCCGCCGCGGTTGCCTCCGCCAGAGGGCGCGCGAATCACCATCGGCACCCCGGCGTTCCACCGGTAGCGGCACTTGGCGGCGAAGTTGACGATCTGGTCGAAGGCGCAGGTGATGAAGTCGGAGAACTGCATCTCGGCCACCGGGCGCAGGCCGAACATGCTCGCCCCGATGGCGGCGCCCGCTATGGCCGCTTCAGCCAGCGGCGTATCCACCACGCGCCGCTCGCCGAACTTCTCCAGCATGCCCGCCGTGATCTTGAAGGCGCCTCCGTATGCGCCGATGTCCTCGCCGAGCAGGAAAACGTTCGGGTCCCGCTCCATCTCTTCCCAGATCCCCTGGCGTATGGCTTCTAAATAGGTGGTCGGCATGGCCTACTCGTAGACGTTGTTTAGGAGGGTGGCCGGATCCGGGTAGGGGCTCTGCTCGGCCCACTGAATGGCCTCGTCCACTTCCTTCCGGATGCGGGCGCAGGTGGCGTCGATCTCCGCGCGAGTCTTCCAGCCCTTCTCGATCATGAGCTGCTCGATGCGCAGGATCGGGTCCTTGGCCGCCCACTCGGCGAACAATTCCTGCGGCACGTATCCGGCGGCGTCGTGCGCGGCGTGGCCGGTCATCCGGAAGGTCTTGCATTCCAGCAGATACGGACCCAGGCCCGCGCGGGCGTGTTGGGCTGCGCGGCTCGTGGCCTCGTACACCGCGAACGCGTCGTTGCCATCCACGATTTCGGCCGGAATGCCGTAGGCCGGACCGCGGTCGGCAATATTGGGGCACAGCATCTGTTTGTCGAGGGGGGTCGAGTAGGCGTACTGGTTGTTGTTGCAGATCAGGACCAGCGGCAACTTCAGGACGGCGGCGAAGTTGACGCCCTCGTGCCAGTCTCCGCGGCTGGTGGCGCCGTCTCCGAAGAAGCACAGCGTGACGCCGGACTCGCCTTTGTACTTCTGCGCGAACGCCGCGCCCGCGGCAACCGGAATCGCCGCGCCGATAGCGCTGATGATGGCCACGATCTTCAGCCGCAAGTCGCCCATATGCATGTTGCCGTCGCGGCCCCCGGTGAGCCCGCCGACACGTCCCATGTACTGAGCGAAAATCTGCCTGGGATGGACGCCGCGGATAAAGTAGGCCGCCATGTCGCGGTGGCAGGGGAACAGGATGTCCTCGGGATCGGCAGCTAGCGCCGCGCCCGTGGAGATTGCCTCCTGGCCGCGGCCCACATAGACGCCACCAGCGATTTTGCCCTGCCGGTAGAGCTTCTTTTCTATTCGTTCCTCCACTTCCCGCATGAGGAACATGTAGTTGTGAAACCTTTGGGCCAGCTCAGCGTTGGGGTCCGGCACTCTCTCCTCCAACAGCCGGCTGGCCCCGGGTAGTGCCAGAAGTTCGGTGGCAGCCATAAAGCTCTCCGGGGATGGATTCGGGGCAGCGAGCCCTAAAGCCTGAGTATCCCCTGTTTCGTAGGCGGATGCAAGTGGAATTTATGTAAAGCATGGGCTACATAAATTTCACGAATGGTTCGGGACCGACACCTTGGTCTAGTAGATTCCGCAGCGTTCTTCTGGCGTAATTGCAGCCATGGTTGCTAACGAAGTCCGCAGTAAAGACGCGACCACCGACGCGAGCGTCGCGAGAGTCGACACGAAGCTCGAGGTGATCGTCATCGCCGTCTCCGATGTTGACCGCGCGAAGGAGTTCTACAGCAGGCTCGGTTGGCGGCTCGACGCCGACTTCGGCTCCGGTGCCGACTTCCGCGTGATCCAGTTCACGCCGCCTGGCTCCGCGTGCTCGGTCATCTTCGGAAAGAACGTCACCCCGGCGGCGCCCGGCTCCGCTCAAGGCCTCTACCTGATCGTCTCCGACGTCGAGGCCGCCCGCGCCGAGTTGCTCGCCCGCGGCGTCCAGGTCGGCGAGGCCTTCCACGACGCTGCCGGCGTCTTTACTGGCCCGGACGAGCCCTACCTGTTTGGGCGCCGCCGGGTCAGCGGTCCCGATCCCGACCGTAGCAGCTACCGCTCGTTCGCCCCGTTCCACGATCCCGACGGCAACGGCTGGCTGCTGCAGGAGATCACGACCCGGCTTGCCGGGCGCATCGACCCGGCGACGACTTCGTTCGCCTCCGCCAGCGACCTGGCGAGCGCGCTTCGGCGTGCGGAGGCCGCCCACGGCCAGCATGAAAAGCGTACCGGGCAGCGCGATGAGAACTGGCCCGATTGGTACGCCGCCTACATGGTCGCCGAGCAGGCCGGGACGGAGCTGCCGAAGTGAGCGCCGCAAACACCGCTCCCGTCCAACGCCAACCCGGACTCCTCGGGCAGACTGTCGTCGTGATCGGCGGCAGCTCCGGCATCGGGCTTGAAACGGCCCGGCGGGCGAGCGCCGAGGGGGCGAAGCTGATCCTCACCGGCCGGAATCCCGAGCCCCTCGAGCGCGCCGCGACCGAGCTCGACGCGCTGAGCACCGCGGCCTTCGACGCCACGGATCCCGCTCCCCTCGAGCGGTTCTTTCAAGGCCTGCCGGACATGATCGACCACGTGATGGTGACGGCGGGCCATCCCCATTACGGGCGCCTCCTCGACATGGATCTGGCCCAGGCGCGCCGCGACCTCGAGGAGCACCTCCTGCTGATGCTCCAGGTCGCACAAAACGCCGCCCACAAGGTGAGGCCGCCCGGCACGCTGCTGTTCATGGGCG
Source organism: Bryobacteraceae bacterium (assembly GCA_035602665.1). Taxonomy (GTDB): domain Bacteria; phylum Acidobacteriota; class Terriglobia; order Bryobacterales; family Bryobacteraceae; genus DASWZN01. The sequence goes on from DATNLV010000644.1 coordinate 4,958, forward strand.
GCACCGGCGGTCGCCGCCCGAGCATCGGAACCGGGATCGCCTCGACAATCACCGCTGCACTCCCGGCTCTCACGGCCAACCTGGCGCTCGAACTCGCGCCCGTCCGGGTCAACCTCATCGCCCCTGGCTTCGTCGACACGACGTTGTCGGCATCGCTCCTCGGCGATGAACTCGAAAATCGCCGCCGCCAGCTTCGCGCCACGCTTCCCATCCGGCGTGTCGTCGAACCGGCCGACGTCGCCGCGCTCGCCGTACACATCATGACCAACACCGCCCTCACCGGCGCGACTTACGACGTCGACGGCGGGCAGCAGTTCGTCGCCGCCTAGCCACAGGCCAATGCCCAACGAATTTGACGCCATCGTCATCGGCACCGGGCAGGCCGGCCCGTCTCTCGCGGCTCGCCTGGCCGCCGCCGGCATGAAAGTCGCCATTGCCGAACGGGCCCGCTTCGGCGGAACCTGCATCAACACCGGTTGCACTCCCACCAAGACCCTAGTCGCCGGCGCGTACGCAGCCCACGTGGCGCGCCGCTCCGCTGAGTTCGGGGTGACCATCGAAGGCCGCGTCGGCGTCGACATGAAGCGCGTCAAGGCGCGAAAGGACGAGATCTCCGGCAGCTCGAGAACCGGAATCGAGACATGGCTTCGAGGCCTGCCGAATTGCACGGTCTATCAGGGCCATGCCCGTTTCGAGTCCGCGCATGAGGTGCGCGTGGGCGACCAGTTGCTGAGCGCCGACAAGATCTTCATCAATGTCGGCGGCCGCGCGACGATACCGGCCATGCCCGGTCTGCCGGGCACGCCGTATCTGACCAATTCCTCCCTGCTCGATATGGACACCTTGCCGCCACACCTGGTCATCGTGGGCGGCGGCGCTGTCGGGTTGGAGTTCGGACAGATCTTCAGACGCTTCGGCAGCGAGGTGACGATCGTCGAGATGGGGCCCAGGCTGGCGGCCCACGAGGACGAAGATGTCTCCGCTACGGTGCTGGACATCCTGCAGCGCGAGGGCATCCAGGTTTACCTCAACGCAAAGTGCATCGCGGTCGCCCAGAGCGGCGACGGGATCGTGGTGCATACGGACTGCACCAGCGACGGGCCCGATTTCGCGGGGACGCACCTGCTGCTGTCCGTCGGCCGCACGCTCAACACAGGCGACCTCGGCCTCGACCAGGCTGGCGTGGCCCGCGACGCTCGCGGAACCATCCAGGTCGACGACGAGCTGCGCACCAATGTGCCCGGCATCTGGGCCCTGGGGGACTGCAACGGCCGAGGAGGATTCACGCACACCTCCTACAATGATTTCGAGATCGTCGCCGGCAATCTGCTCGATCACGACACACGCCGTGTATCGGACCGGATCACGGCCTACAACTTGTACATCGATCCGCCGCTCGGGCGCGCCGGAATGACGGAGGCGCAAGCCCGTGCCTCCGGCCGCCGCGTGCTGATGGCCAAACGCCCGATGTCCCGCGTCAGCCGGGCCATCGAGAAAGGCGAGACCCAGGGCTTCATGAAGCTGCTCGTGGACGGCGAGTCGAAGCAGTTCCTCGGCGCGGCCATCCTCGGCACCGGTGGAGACGAGGTCATCCACTGCGTTCTCGACATGATGTACGCACACGCTCCCTACACCGTAATGCAGCGAGCCGTACACATCCACCCGACGGTCTCCGAACTTCTCCCCACCACGCTCGGCGACCTGCACCCGCTCTGACGGCCCTTCGCGCCTTCGCCCGCACCGCACCGATCCGCGATGACGAGAACCGGCTATCGAGCCGTGAATCGGGATCTTCGTACCATCGGGCGGGCGCCCGCGGGCGGGGAAGACCGCTTGACGTTGAGACTCCCGAGCCAGGAACTGTGGACTATACTGTTGGATCGAGCTGCCAATCTCATGAAGGACACCACCTTCATCACGCGCGTTGTGCTGAAGTACTACAAGAGCATCTCCGCCTGCGATGTCCGTCTCGGCCCCCTGACCTTCCTTGTGGGGCCGAATGGCGCAGGGAAGAGCAATTTTCTCGACGCTCTCCGATTCGTCGCGGATTCGTTGCGGGACTCTCTGGACCACGCCCTACGATCTCGGGGCGGCATCGGTGAGGTGAGGCGCAGGTCCGGCGGCCATCCCACCCACTTCGGGGTGCGGCTGGAGTTCAGGCTGCCGTCCGGCCGGACTGGGCACTATGCCTTCCAGGTTGGGGCGCGCCCGCAGGGAGGCTATGAAGTCCAGACGGAGGAGTGTGCGATTCGACGCCCGATTGAGCTGCTGGCCAGCCCTGGAGAACCGCCTGATGTGTCATTCCGAGTTGAGGCGGGCAATGTTCGAACCAACGCGTCCGCACAGCCCGCCGCCAGCGCCGATCGCCTGTACCTGGTGAACGCCTCGGGCATCCCGGAGTTCCGTCCCGTTTATGATGCGCTCTCGCGGATGGGGTTCTACAATCTGAACCCGGATCGCGTGCGAGACCTCCAGACGCCGGTCTCGGGCGAACTGCTGGCTCGCGACGGCAGCAACATTGCCAGCGTTCTGGAGCGCCTTGAAAAACACGATGCCGCCAGCAAGAAGATCATCGAGGAATACCTCTCGAAAGTCGTCCCCGGCGTGCAAGGCGTCGACGCGAAGACGATCGGGCCGAAAGAAACGCTGGAATTCCGGCAGCGCGTAGCAGGCTCGAAGAGCCCTTGGCGATTCCTGGCGGCCAACATGTCCGACGGAACACTGAGGGCTCTGGCTGTCCTCGTCGCGCTGTTCCAGCAACCGAACGGCGGTGGTAGCGTCCCTCTGGTTGGCATCGAGGAGCCTGAGATCGCGTTGCACCCCTTCGCGGCCGCAGTCCTCCTC
>DATNLV010000656.1:0-4367 GCA_035602665.1 Bryobacteraceae bacterium
GTGGATTCCGCCGGGAGCGGCGGTGTCAGCGGCCCCGCCACGGCCACGCTGGACGGGTCCGCCGGACCGAGCTTCTCTGACGAGTAGTCCGCCAGCTTGACCTTCCAGCGGTTCCCCTTTGCCACCAGTTCGATGGCCTGCTCGTGATCCACGAACCGGATCTCGCGAAACGGCAGCTTGTGCGCGTCGAGTTTCGCGCCGGCCGCCTTCGACAGCGCCGCTGCCAGCCTCTCGTGATCGAAAGCCGGCCGTTTAGCGAGCGTGGCCGCGTCCACAAGCTCGAACTCAACCCCGCCGGCGACGGACTTCCGATACCAGAAGCGACTCGTCTCTTCGATCCAGTTTGCGCTTTCCGGGATTCCCAGGGCCAGGCTCTGGAACTTCTCCCGCAGTCCGCTGGCGCGTTCATAATCGGAGAGCGTGCCCTGGCCGTGAGCCGAACCAGCCAGCGCCAGGCCGACGAGCCCGAGTAGAGTGATCTTGGAAGTCATGATGGTGGGTCCGTGTCTCAGATTGTAAGCGTACTGCAATCGCTTCCGCAACTGCGCTTGACAAACTAATTAGAACGACGGATAACAGAAGAGATCACACAAAGAAAGCGTTACCATAGAACTGGAGAAAATCCGTGACACCCCCCAACCCTCCCGCCCTCCTGACCAGGCGCGGCTTCGCCGGCCTCGCCGCCTCTCTCGGCGCCCTCGCTTCTCCCGTCGCGGCCCAACAGCTCACCGCTCCAGAAGCCGCCCATCGGGAAGGAACCGCCCCGGAGACTCCGCCATTCCAGGGTGCGCTGGCCTTCACTCGCAGGAACGTTCCGCTCAAGGTGCGCCCGTTCGCGCTCGGCCAGGTCCGGCTGCTGCCCGGCCCGTTCCTCGATGCCCAGGAGTGGAACCGTGCCTACGTGCGCCTCCTTTTGGCCGACCGCCTGCTGCACAACTTCCGAGTGAACGCCGGCCTGCCCTCCTCCGCCCAGCCGATGGGAGGATGGGAAGAGCCGAAATGCGAACTGCGCGGCCACTTCGCTGGCCACTACCTCTCCGCCTGCGCGCTGCTCTACGCCTCGACCGGCGACAAAGAGATCAAAGCAGCGGGCGACTACACCGTGGCGGAGATGGCCAGGTGCCAGGCCAAACTCGGCGCCGGCGGCTACCTCAGCGCGTTCCCCATGGAATTCTTCGATCGCCTGGATGCGCGCAAGCGCGTATGGGCGCCGTTCTACACGATCCACAAGATCATGGCCGGCATGCTCGACATGTACCAGCACTGCGGAAACAAGCAGGCCCTCGAAACGCTTCAAAAAATGGCTCAGTGGGCCGACCAGTGGACCGCCGGCAAAACCGAAGAGCACCTGCAGAGCATTCTGAACACCGAGTACGGCGGCATGAACGAGGTGCTCTACAACCTCGCGGCGGCGACCGGCGACGACAAGTGGGTGCAAGTTGGCGATCGCTTTACCAAGAAGCGATTCTTCAACCCGCTCGCCATGCGCCGCGACGAACTGCGCGGCCTGCACGCGAACACTCACATCCCGCAGGTGACCGGCGCCGCGCGGCGCTACGAGCTGACGGGCGACATGCGGTTCCACGACGTCGCCGACTTCTTCTGGTATGAGGTGGTCACGGCGCGCAGCTACGCGACCGGCGGCACCAGTAACGGTGAGGGCTGGCTGACCCGACCCCGCCGCCTGGCCGAAGAGTTGGTACGCAGCGAGGCCACGGCGGAATGCTGCTGCGCCTACAACATGCTCAAGCTGACCCGCCATCTCTACTCCTGGACCGCCGATCCCCGCTACTTCGACTACTACGAGCGGACGCTGCTCAACCACCGCCTGGGCACCATCCATCCCGAGACCGGAGCCACGATGTACTACCTCTCGCATACCCCGGGCGCGTGGAAAACCTTCAGCACCGAGGACCAGTCCTTCTGGTGCTGCACGGGAACGGGCGTCGAGGAGTACTCGAAACTCACCGATAGCATTTACTTCCACGACGTCGAGGGCGTCTTCGTGAACCTGTTCATCCCCTCCGAGCTCGATTGGGCCGAGAAGGGCCTTCGCCTGCGCCAGGAAACAGAGTTCCCCGAGGAGCCGGGCACTTCGCTGGTGGTAACCGCCGATCGGCCCGTCCAACTCACTCTGCGGCTGCGCATGCCGGAATGGCTGGACGGCCGTGGCTCGGTGACGCTCAACGGGACACCGCTCGAAGCGTCCGCCGGCCCCGGCAGCTACCTGACGATCACTCGCACCTGGACGGGTGGCGATCGAATCGAAATGGCCTTGCCGATGGGCCTGCGCATCGCGGCGATGCCGGACGATCCGCGGCTGGAGGCGGTGCTCTACGGCCCCATCGTCCTCGCTGGTGACCTGGGTTCGCTGGGACTGACCAAGGAGATGACCGTCGGCCCGGAAGGTCCCGATGTTGAGCATCTCCCCCTGGAAATTCCCAGCTTCAAGGCGGCCGGCGTCGATCCCAAGGGCTGGATTCAACCGGCCGGCGAACCTCTGCAGTTCCGGACAACCGGTCAGGTGCGCGACGTGACACTCGCTCCGCTGAATCGCCTGTTCGACAGGCGCTACTCGATCTATTGGCGGGTTTCCTGATGTAAGCTGTATTAGGTCAAGGGCCAGCTGAGATGAATCTGGAGGATGTCGCCAAGAAGGCGGGCGTCGGAACCGCTACCGTTTCCCGTGTGCTGAACGGGCACCCCGCCGTCAAGAGCTCCACGCGCGCCCGGGTTCTGCGTGCCGTCGAGGAGCTGAAGTACAAGCCCAACCTGCACGCCCGCAGCCTGGCGGGAGGACGAAGCCGCGTGCTCGGCATCGTCATGGCGAACCTCTACAATCCGTTCTTCGCCGATATCTACCACTCCATCGAGACCCACGCCCGCCAGGCTGGATACGAAACCCTGCTGGCCAACAGCTCCCACGACGTGAAGTTGCTGAAGGCCGCCGTCCACCGCCTGCTGGGGCAACAGGTCGCGGGGCTGGGAGTGTTCCCGGAGATGGAGCCGGCCATTCTGGATGAGTTGCGCGAAGCACAGATCCCGGTAGTGCTCTTCGATCCCGGCGCAACCGGTGACAACTTCACCACCATCGATTTCGACCACCGCAAAGGCATCCGGATGCTGGTGGACCTGCTGCATGCGATGGGGCATCGCCGCATGGCCTACATCAGTGCGCCCCTGCTTCTGCAGCCCACCGAGGCGCGCCGTCAGGAATTCATGGAGACCACGGCCCGCTACGGATCCGTCAGCCTGGCGGTGACGCCGCCCGAAGATGGATTCTCAGGCGGCCGCGCGGCGGCGCGCGAACTGCTGCGCTCGGGCTTCGCGCCCACGGCGATTCTGTGCGTCAACGACTGGGTCGCGGTGGGCGTGATTCGCGAATTGCGGAATCAGGGGCTGGCGGTGCCGGGCGATGTTTCTGTGACCGGCTTCGACAACATCACGATAGCCGAGTTCTGTTGCCCCTCCCTGACCACGATTCACATTCCGCGGACGGAGATCGGCCGGCTGGTAGTGGCGGGGCTGGTGCCGGACGCCACAGGCACTCCGCCCGCGCCTCGGCACGTTTTTCTGGACCCCGAGCTGGTGGTGCGCGAGTCGACCGGCATTGCCGCGTCCTCAGCGGGCATTCAACAGCCAGGCTCCGGCCACTAGTCCGCAGGCGCTCAGAAGCAGTCCCGCTCTGGTGCGCCGCGGCCACCCGCGCGTCTCGCCGGTCGCCACGCCCAGGCCGACGCCGCCGAGCACCAGGAAGCTGATGAAGATCCCAAAAGAAACGTTGGGGGAGGGATGCCCTGCGACGCTGCTGGCGAACCCGTACACCACCGCCGTGGCCATGGCGAAAAGCCCCATCACCAAGGCCATCGACCAGTTCCAGACGGCGAACGGGCCCAGGAAAAGACCGAGGCTGCCGGTCCTGGCGGCCACGATCAGCCCGAAAGGGATAGCAGTGGATGCCGCCCCGAGATACACCGGCAGCACCACCACCAGCGAGGCCGAGAGCGGCGAGATGCCGTTAGAGACCAGCGTACGGATGAAGGCGAAGCTGAAGGTGAACGCCAGACCGTAGCCGGCCGTGGCAAGGCCGGCGAAAACGGCCAGAGTCACGATTCTGGGGTAAGAGCGGAACGAGAACGGCATCGGCAGGAGCGGCTCTTGCGCGCCGTGGTGGCGGAAGAACCCGATCAGGGCCGTGCTGATCAGACACAGGATCAGGCCGCCGCCGAACAGCCAGGGCCGGGGCGGCGCTTCGACCGCCTTCAGCGCCAGCGGAAGCACAGCCCCGGTCAGGGTAGTGACGCCGAAGACGAAGGAGTTGGCGAAGGCAATTCCCAGGCGGGTCATGGTGAGACCCCAGGCTATGC
>DATNLV010000664.1:0-2365 GCA_035602665.1 Bryobacteraceae bacterium
CCGCCACGGTGACCGGCGCCGCGAGCACCGGTGAGGCCAGCAGTCGCGAGATCGAGGCGCGCCGCTGCATCATCCCAACCAGCATAGGCCCCTGGACCGCGGCGAATGCCGCCGTGAGACCCGGCCATCCATGACTCAGGACACTGACGGAGGTACCGATGATGGACATACCTCAGCCCCGTTGGCACTCCAGCCCACGCAACTTTTGCTCCGGCTCGTACCAGATCTCCTTGATGAAACGCTCGCCGCCCTTGCAGGCAAACTGAATCACCACGTCGATCAAGAGATAGAGGAGATTGCGGATATCCCTGCGTTCGAGTTCCCTTCCGGCCGGACTCTGCTTCGCAAGCAGTACCAGTTGCTCGAACGCCAGCTCGGCGCTGGCCGCGTGCACGCTGGTGATCGATCCGGGATGTCCGGAATTCACGTTGCGCAGATACTCGAACGCCTCCTCGGCACGCAGCTCGGCCAGTAGGATCCGGTCCGGCTTCATCCGCAGACACGACTCCAGCAACTGTCTGGCAGTCACGCGTGCCAATCCCTGATCGTCCTTCGAATAGAACAGTCGTACGTGATTGGGGTGGCGGTCGAGCACCAGTTCTTTTGCATCCTCGATCGTGATCAGCCGCTCTTCGCTTGGTATCTCCCGGATCAAGGCCTTGGTCCAGGTCGTCTTGCCGGATCCGGTTGGTCCGGATACCAGAATGTTTTTCCTGCTGGTAACCGCAAGCCGCATGAATGATTCGTAGTCGCGCGCCACCAGGTGGCGCTCGAGTTCACCGGATGAATCCTCCGACCCGTCACTGGAGCGGCGGGTGGCCCGGAAGATTCCCCTGCGACTCAATTCCTCGAGCGACCAGACGCGGCGGGACGGACGACGTATCGTGATTGCTACGGTGCCCGCGCTCGTTGCCGGCGGCAGGACGATCTGCACGCGCTCGCCATCGGGCAAAGCGGCCGACAGCAATGGCGCCGAGGCGTCTATCCGCTGTCTGGTGAAGTTTCCCGCGAGTCTCGCAAATCGCAGGCACCAGTCGAAGGTGGCATCGGCAAGTGTCTCGCGGCGCCACCCCTCCTGGGATTCCACGAACACTTCGCCGGGCCGATTGATGCAGAGTTCCGTGATCGAATCGTCATCGAGAAAGCGACGCAGCGGCCGGAGACTCAGCTTCAATGCCGACGACTGGGGCGCCATGACGGCCGGCACCTCTTCCGTGGCGAGTAGCCGTTCCATGCCGGGCTCGCGGCTAGCGCGCATCGGCCGCGATGTGAAGTTGGTAGACACCCCTGAAATCGACGTCGCGGGCGACGAGAATCTGTATCCGGTCGCCGTTGCGCTTGATGACGGTCGGCGGGATACCAAGCGTGCTCTTGAGCGTCTCCGTCGTCACGTCCTGTACCGACGATGGATTGATGATCGTCGTGCCGCCACTGCGCGCTCCCGATTGCACCGCGGCCTGAATCGCGCCGTCGATCGTCGAAATCAGGATCGCGGCGCCGAAGCGGTCCCAAAAATGCCGATCCACCGCACCGGGAAGCCCGCCGCGTCCCAGTTCGTCGGTACCGGGAGAATCCAGGGGAACGATGACTCCGGTTGGCGTGCGGGCCTCGGTCCAGATCACGAACACTCTGGCGCTGCCCTGCTGCACCTGGCCCCTGGTCTCTCCAACCAGCTTCGTCCCACGCTCCAGCAGCACGACTTTCCCGTCCACGCCGAAGGTATCCGTGGACGTGACGCAGGTGGTCATACCCGGGAGCGTCGAATCGATGGCCGTCTCCAGCGTGCAATCGACGAAGGCGCCCTTGGGCAGTATCCACCGCTGGCCGGTGAGCACGGTTGCCTGCACCATCGCCGCTGGATCCGAGCGCAGCAGCGCTGGCAGGCCCGCTTCCTGCGCCGTCCCGGCATGACTGGCCGGGTTATCCGCAGTGGCCACGGCAGCGCTCGACGGCAGCTCCGGCATCCGGTCCGCCGGCGTCGCGGCCAAAGCAGCGGAGGCAGAAGCGCCGATCGTGGAATTACCATCGGCATTGGCGAATACGGGACCGGACAGGCGCCGATCACCCTCGAAGCGCCGCGGAGCAATCCCATCGCGCCTGATCACATAGGGATTCGCGTCCGTCGGAATTGCGCCCGGCGGCGCCATTGCGTCCGGCGCTCCGGCTGCCGGTCCGATGACGGGCACCGCTGGTGCATCGATGACTCGCACCAATGTGCCAGGCGATGCGGCCACGTGCCCCAGTGGCGGCAGCAGCATTTCGCTCTGCGCCTGCCTTTCAGCCTCCGCGCGCGCCAATTCGCGAGTACGGCGCGGACGCAGCGCCGCGTGCGTGTAATACCACCCCAGGAGTCCCGAACCCAAAG
>DATNLV010000667.1:0-3750 GCA_035602665.1 Bryobacteraceae bacterium
GGCTCCGACGTTCCCGTCTCGGCATGCCATAACTCCGGCTGCTTCCCACTTACTCGGAACGTTGCTTCGATCGACACCCCCTGGTCGCTGCGGTTATCGACAAAGTAAACATCGCCCTCCGTCAGCTTGCGATGCACAAACTCCACCTCCGCCTTCGCACAGTTGAAGTCAGGCTTCACACCCAGAGCAGCGAAGGCGTCGCCCAGGCTCTGCCCCGCGTACACGGTCCCCTGGCCCACCTTATGCACGCCCGCCCCATCGCCAAACAACTCCGACGACAGCTTCACAAACTCGGCCTGATCGTCCGCCTCGCTCGGATCGTCCGTGGGCTTCGGACCGGCCACTACTGCCCCGTCTTCGACCAGCCTGTAGATCGCGCGTAGCACCGGCAGCGACATGTGCCGGCTGTACGCATCGAGCCCCAGTACCCTATACTGCATGCCGCTCTTTGTGACGATTTGTCCGTTCGCCGCGCTAAGTTCATGGATCAGTCCATCGGCGTTAACGTAATCGAACCCATACCCCGCCGGCACGTCCGGCCCCTTTTTGTCGAAGATCGCCGTGAGGTTCGAGTCTTCGCCGTAAAAATAGATGACATCCGCTCCGAACCGCCCCTGCTGGAGTAAGTAACTCGACCTCGCCAGATAGTCGATCCAGGGCCTGGCTTGCTCCGCCCACGTCTCGTTCCGGTTGAACCATTGTCCGAAAGGCCCCAGCGTCAGGCCCGGAGCTTTCCCGATCAACGGCTGATGAGCCGACTCGTGGATCACGAAGCGATTTACTCCCGCCAGCATCTCCGCGTCCGCGGTTGGTTTCAAAGTGGCCGGTGACCACGCCCACGACGCGGCCCCCGACGCGGTCATCGACTCCGCCGCCACCAGGTTCTGTCCGTAGATGTGGGCCACGGATGCGGATTCGCGAACGTCCGCGTTGGCCCCGTACTGCACCTTGTTCACGCCGGGAAGCTGCGTCCACATCGCACTCATGGGCACTTCGTTGAACTTCTTAACCTCCATGCCATCGGCTACAAACGCCCGCCCGCCTTCGTGAGATTCCCCGTAATGCCCCATCCCGCGCTCATGCAGCGTAGCTTCCAACTGGCCGTAGTGTTCATTGGCGATCAGGTCCGCGATCGTCTTGCGGAAATCCCAAAGAAACCGATCGCTCGCCGCCGCGCTCTCCACAATGCGCCCCGTCAACACGGGCAGCCACGGCTTCGGATCGTAACCGCGCAGCGTCTGGAACTGCGCAAGCATGTTATCGGTCCAGTTCTGCGAACCAGCCTCCCAACTGTCGTTAATTACGTACCGGATACCTTTCTTGCCCATCCAATCGGCGCCCACCGCGTCTTTGTAACTGTCCAGATACTTATCGAAGTAGTCCTTCACAAATCGCCGGTCGAGCTTGTCCACTTCGAGTCCCGTCGCCTCGGGTGTCGCAGGATGATTGGTAATCCCGAGCAGCGAATAACCTATGCGCAGGACGAGCCACTTACCCTCCGGCGGAATCCAGTCGACCGTGCCGTCCGCCCGCATCTTTCCCGTCAAATCGATCACACCGGACTTCTGGATAGCGCTCCCCGCATCCACCTCCGGAGTTGCCCATGGATACAGGTCGCTCTCCGGCACAAACGCGGCCTTCTCTTCGAAGTGATTGACCCGCGCCTCCGACCTCAGAACCATTTCCGCCACCTGATACGTCTTCGCTGCTTTGGACGGATCGATGCCGAACGCGCGAGGATTCGATCCCGCCGCCCAGAACGGTACCGGCGGCGCCGGCGTAGGTTTGAAAGTCACTCGGAAATACTTTGCCTTTACGGGCGCGAACGAGATCGTGTGTTCCGGTGCCCCACCGCCCGGCAAACTGGCTACCTTCCGGAAGCTCAGTCCGTCATCGCTCGCATCGAGCGTCTTATCGGGAGCGCCAACCCCAGTCATTGAAGCCTCCAGTTCTCCAGGGTCCTTCGTGACATAGGTGATGGAGCGAATCGTCCGCTCTGTCGGGTATTCGAACTGGATCCAGGCCACCACTCCCGCCTCCGGAATCGGCACGCCCGTGTATTTCGCCAGATCGCCATCGCTCAGCATGGTGCCATCCAACCCGCCTCCGCTTGCGGTGATCTTCGCCGGCGCGTAATCTTCCCCCGTCGCGCGGAACGCAACCACGGCCGCCTCCGCATAGAGCTGCATCGCGCGCGCACGTTCAAAAGGCCCCAGACCGATGTTCTGAAAAGGCCCGGTCGTGGCCGGCGGCTGCGCCAGCTTGCCCGTGAACGGCTTTCCGCCCTCTACCGCCGTTTCGCTCCACACGTACTTCTTCATCCCCTGCGACGCCGGCACCCACGGGCCGCCCGATTCGCTCCATCCCGGAGACCCCGCAATCGCCATTTCCATTCCGAGCTGATCGCCCAGCCCGATCGCGTATTTGAACGCGTCCTTCCATTCCGGCGACATGTAAGCCCGGCGCTTCTCCACCACCTTCGGTGTCGCGAGTGCCGCATCGAAGTTCTGGAACCCCGCGATCCCCACGCGATGCATCCACTGGAGGTCAAGCTTGATGCCTTCCTGCGTGATGTTCCCGTTCATCCAGTGCCACCACACCAGCGGCCGCGCGCCGTTGGGCGGATCTTCAAAGCCCTTCTTGAGTAACTCGCCATTACTCTGCCCCATCGCCATCCCGGCGACAAACAGCAGGCCCAAAGCGGCCGTAAGAATTCGATAGCACTTAGTCATAGGTGTCCCCCGAACTGCCGAACCGCATCCAACGTGTCCGCCTCGCTCTTGTCCGTCCTGTACCGTTTCACGCGCGCGAAACGCAGCGCCATGCCGCTCGGATAATGCGGACTCACCTGCACATCGTTAAACGCGATCTCCACGATAAGCTTCGGCTCGACATATACCGTGTTGGCGTCGCGCGCGACCTCCAGCTTCAGCAGTTGTTCGGTCTGCCACGCCAGCATTTCATCGGTCAGCCCCTTGAATGTCTTGCCCAGCATCGCGAAGCCGCCCTTCTCGGGTTCGCGCGCGCCCAGGTGCAGGTTGCTCAGCCAGCCGTGCCGCCGCCCGTGGCCCCACTCCGCGGCCAGAACGGCCAGGTCCAGCGTTCGCGCCCGCTTCACCTTGAGCCAACTCTGTCCCCGCGACCCGGCGGCGTAAGGAGCGTCGAGAGCCTTCGCCATGATCCCCTCGTGTCCGCGCTCCAAAGCCTCGCGCAGAAACTCGGCGGCACGCTCGGGATCGCCCGTGACCGTGTGTGGCACCGTCTGCTGAGTGAGCCCCGCCAGCGTCGAGAACCGTCGTGCCTGCGGCTCGTCGATCACCGCCTGGCCGTCCACGTACAGCACATCGAACCAGAACGGAGTCAGCGGAAGCTCGGCTCGCATGCGTTCCAGATCCAGCTTGCGCCCGAATCGCCGCATCGTCACCTGAAAGGGCTGCGGCCGGCCAGCGGGCGTCAGGCTCAGGGCCTCGCCGTCGAGAATCAGGTCGCGCCCCGGCAGCGCCCGCGCCGCCTCAACAATCTCGGGCACCGCCGCCGTGACGTCGTTCAGAGCCCGCGAGAACACCATCACGTCACCGCCCGAGCGGTGTACCTGGATGCGCACCCCGTCAAACTTGTATTCGAAAGCGGCTTCGCCCAGGTCCCCGAGGGCGCCCGAGACGTCCTCCGCCGTCGCCGCGAGCATCGGTTGCACCGGCCGGAACAACTGCACGTCGAATTGTTCCAGCCCCCCGGCGTCCGGCAAGAGCG
>DATNLV010000685.1:0-13864 GCA_035602665.1 Bryobacteraceae bacterium
GTTTGGGGCCGCAGCCGGCGAGCGTCAGGGCGAGCAACAACAGGGCGGTGGAGCGCATGGACTAAAATGATAGCGAGAAGCACGTCTCGCCGCCATGGGCACCATCTGGAAGCGGTTTGTCCTCACTCTCGAGATGATCAAGTTCGAACACTCGATCTTTGCCCTTCCGTTTGCCGGCGTGGGGGCGCTGCTGGCCGTGCGCGACGCGGGGTACGCGGTGCCGCATCTGGCGGCGAAGCTGGCCTGGATCGCGGTGGCGATGGTGGCCGCGCGTTCGGCGGCGATGTCGTTCAACCGGCTTCTGGACGCGGACGTGGACGCCCGGAATCCACGGACGCAGTCGCGCCATCTTCCCTCCGGCGTCTTGTCGAAGTCGTTCACGTGGGTATTCCTGGCGGCGGCGACGCTGCTGTTTCTGGTTGCGGCGCGCATGTTGAGCCCGCTTTGTCTGGCGCTGGCTCCGGCGGCGCTGGTGGTGCTGTGGGGCTACTCCTTCACGAAACGCTTCACCACGTTTTCGCACCTGGTGCTGGGACTGGCGCTGGGGATTGCGCCCGCCGCGGCGTGGATCGCTCTGCGCGGATCGCTCGACTGGCGCATCCTGCCGCTCACGGCGGCGGTGATGCTGTGGACCGCGGGCTTCGACATCATCTACGCCTGCCAGGACTACGAATTCGACGTGGCGGAAGGGCTGTTCAGTTACCCACGGCGGTTCGGCATCGCGGGCGCGCTGGCGATCGCGCGCGGCTTCCACGTACTGATGCTGGTTTGCCTGATGGCGCTGGTCTACACCTTCGGGCTGGGGCCGATCAGCATGGCGGGCGTGGCGGCGGTGGCCGCGCTGCTGGCATACGAACACAGCCTGGTGAAGCCGCACGACCTGTCGCGCGTCAACGCCGCGTTCTTTACCGTGAACGGCTACGTCAGCGTGCTGTTCTTCGGATTCTGGGCCGCCGACATCTTACTTCTTCGCTCTGGGGCTTGAAATGGAAATCGTGATCGAAGATCAGCGCCTGAAACCGATACTCGAGAGAGTCGTCTCGGGAACGCGGCTCAATACCGAAGACGGCCTGGCGCTCTACCGCAGCTCGGACCTGCTGGCGGTGGGCTACATGGCCAACCTGGTGCGCGAGCGGCTGCACGGCAACGTCACTTACTTCAACGTCAACCGGCACATCAATCCCACGGATGTGTGTGTGGCGAGCTGCCGGCTGTGCGCTTTCGGCAAGAAGGCGAAGGACCCGCGCGCCTACACCATGTCGCTCGAACAGGTCTGGGAGACCGCCGGCCGCGGCTGGAGCGAAGCGATCACGGAGTTCCACATTGTCGGCGGGCTGCATCCGGAGCTGACGCTGGACTGGTATTGCGAGGCGTTCCGCGGCCTCAAGCAGCGCTTCCCGCGCGTGCACCTGAAGGCGCTCACCATGGTGGAGATCGCCTACCTGGCGAAGCGCAGTAAGACTCCGTACGAGCAAGTCATCGAGCAGCTGATCGAGGCGGGCGTCGATTCCTTGCCCGGCGGAGGCGCGGAGATTTTCTGCGACCGCGTGCGGCGCATCATCTGCGACCACAAGATCGCGGGCGAGGAGTGGATCGAGGTAGCGCGCACCGCGCACCGGCTGGGCCTGAAAACCAACTGCACGATGCTTTACGGCCACATCGAGAACGAAGAAGACCGCGTGGATCACCTGCTCAAGCTGCGCGCGCTGCAGGAAGAAACCGGCGGGTTCCAGACCTTCATCCCGCTGGCGTTTCACCCCGACAATACGCCGCTCGCGCACGTTCCCAAGACCACCGGCTTCGACGACCTCAAGAACATCGCGGTGGCGCGGTTGCTGCTCGACAACATTCCGCACGTGAAGGCCTACTGGGTGATGATGACGCCGCGGATCGCGCAGGTGGCGCAGCGTTTCGGCGCGGACGACATCGACGGAACCATCGTCGAGGAGAAGATCTATCACGACGCGGGCGCGACCACGGCGCAGTCGCTGCGGCGCGGCGAACTGCTGGGTCTGATCCGCGAGGCGGGCCGCGAGCCGGTAGAGCGCGACACGCTGTACAGGCCGGTCACGCGCAGCGACACGACGTTCACGGTGATGGTTTGATAAGCACCCTCGACGAATCGAAATGGAGGCCAGAGCATGAACAAGATCACACCGTTTCTGTGGTTCAACGACAACGCCGAGGAGGCTGCGGAGTTTTATCTCTCGGTGTTCCCGGAAGCGAAGAAGGTGGGCGAGATGCGTTCGAGCGGCGTGGGGCCCTGGCCCGCCGGAAAGATCGCGATCATCAGCATCGAACTGATGGGCCAGCAAATGACGTTCCTCAACGGCGGCCCCGCGCATGCGCTCACGCCGGCTTTCTCGTACAGCGTCGCGTGCAAGGACCAGGCCGAGATCGACAGCTACTGGGACAAGCTGCTCGAGGGTGGCACGCCCATGGCCTGCGGCTGGCTGACGGACAAGTTCGGCCTGTGCTGGCAGATCGTGCCGGAGAAGATTGGCGAGATCCTGAAGCATCCCAAAACGATGGCTGCGATGATGGCGATGGTGAAGTTCGACATCGCCACGCTGGAGGCTGCGGCGAAGGAGTAACGGCGAGCGGGGAAGGATCGCTCAGCGTTGCTTCGCGCGCAGCCGTTCGATCGATTGCCGCACGGTTTCCAGATCGGGCCTGACGCGCAGGACCGCTGTGTATTGGGCGATGGCATCGGCGCGACGTCCGGGAATCGCCGCGAGGGCGTCCGCCAGGTTGATGCGCGCCTGCAGGTAATCCGGCTGAAGTCTCAGCGCCGTCTGATATTCGGCGATGGCCTGCGGCAGACGGCCCGGGATCCGCGACAGCGCCATTCCCAGAATGCTGTGTGCCTCGGGGTCGTTGGGCAGGATGCGCACAGCCGCGCGAAATTCGTTGACGGCCTCCGGCATCCGGCCCGACATGGCCAATGCGTCACCCAGGCTTCTGTGCGCCGGCGCGTAGTCGGGCTGAGCCCGGAGGGCGGCCTGGAACTCGGCGAGCGCGTCGGCCGCGCGTCCCGGCATTTGCATGAGGGCAAGGCCCAGGTTGTTGTGGGCGTCAGCGAAATCGGGCCGGATGCGCAGGGCAGTCTGAAATTCGGCCATGCCATCGGCTGCCCGGCCCGGCGTCTGGGCGAGAGCGGTGCCCAGATTGTTGTGGGCTTCGGCGAAATCCGGTTTCAAACGCACCGCGGTCTCGAATTCCGCGAGGGCATCCGGCAGCTTGCTCAGTTGCGCGAGGGCGCGGCCCAGATCGTTGTGCGCTTCGGCATTGGCGGGTTCGAGACGCAACGCGGCCTGCAGCTCCGCTATGGCGTCCGCCGTGCGACCTGGAAAAAGCAGCAGGGTGTGCGCCAGCGCGATGTGCACGCGGGGCTCGTTCGGTTTCAACCGGACCGCCGCCTGCTGCTCGGCGATGGCGTCCGCCGCGTGTCCCGGCATTTGCGCGAGGACCAGGCCCAGGTTATTGCGGGCTTCGGAGTAATCGGCCTCGATGCGCAGGGCAGCCTGGAATTCGGACACCGCGTCGGCGAGTCGGCCAATTTGCGACAAAGCGCTGCCCAGGTTGTTGTGGGCCTCGGCGGAATCGGGTTTCAAACGCAGGGCGGCTTGGTATTCGGCCATGGCTTCGGGCAGGCGGCCGGGCATTTCCGCCAGAGCGAGGCCCAGATTGTTGTGGGCCATCCAACTTTCGGGATTGCGCGCGAGCGTTGTGCGCCAGAGCGTTTCCACATTGCGGTACATGCCGCTCTGCCGCCACGTCAGGGCGCCCAGGACCAGAAGCAGGGCAGCAGCGAGGAGCGGCCCGGCGGCCCTCGGCTGGGGAATTCTCAGCTTTTGGACCACAACACAGAAGGGGACGATCAGGGCGAGACTGGCCAGATATTGGAAATGGTCCGCCACGAACGAGTACACAAACGGAAACGCGTTCAGGAATCCAAGCGCCGGGAAGAGGGTCCCGGCGAAGAGCAGCAGGACAGCCAGCGGGCCGCGGCGGCGGCGGGCCACGATCGCCAGCGCTACCGCGAGCGCCAGGATTGCGAGCGGGTAGAGGTATTGCCACCAGACGGCCGGGTCGATTGTCCAGCGCGGGTAGCTGAAGGTCAGGTTGACGGGCCAGATCAGCTTGCCCGCGTAAAAGCAAACGGCTCTGGCGGCCACGAGGAGACGCTGGATGGGAGTCAGTCTGAACTCCGCGCCTTGCGCTCCGATGAACGTCCGCTCGACCCAGGCGGTGAACAGACCGGCCGAGGCGCCCAGCGCAAACCAGGGGACTAGCGGCCGGACATCGCGGCGCCAGTCGAGGCGGCCGCGCTGCCACCAGAAGATGACCAGCAAAGCCGCGGGAAGAGTGGCGGTCACGGTCTTGCTGAGCAGGGCCAGCACGAACAGGCCGAGCGCCCAGAAGTAGGACGAGCGGCAGCGAGTGCGATCAAATCCCAGGTAGACGAGTGCGGAGGACAGGAAGAAGACCGCCGAGAGCGTGCTCTTCTGTTCCGAGATCCAGGCCACGGCCTCGACCGAGACCGGGTGCAGGGCGAAAATGAGGCCGGCGAGCCAGGCTCCGGGCAATGCCAGACGGCGCACGATGAGCACAACCAGACAGGCCGCCAAGGCGTGCTCGGCCAGGTTGGCCAGGTGGTAACCGAGAACGGCGTCGCCCCAGAGGCGGTGCTCGAGCCAGAAGGCGCTATGCAGGAGCGGGTAGTATTGCTGGGTTGCGCCGAGCGAGAACCAGATGCGCCAGAGTCCGTCGAGCGATTGGAGGGCGGGGGGCGTGACGTGTGCGGCATCGTCCCACAGCAGGCCTCCGCGGAGGGCGGGCCAATAGGCGGCAACGACGGCGGCGAAGACGGCTGGCCAGGGCCATGCGGCGGCCCAGGGCCACGCCGCGATGCGGACGCGTGGCTGGTGCGGCGTGGTGGGGGATGCCCGCTGAGAACGACGGTCGTGGTCACGCGGCTGACGCCGCCCGGATCGCATAGTCTACTGGTGTCTATAATTCGGAGCGCCGAGGTACCGGGCCAGTATAACAAATAGGGGACGGAGACCCACCGGATTTCAGAATCCGTAGCACGGAGAGTATTGTGGTCCAGCTGCGCGTTGTCGCCGGCGCCCCAAAGAGCCTGTCGATCTGGCCGAGATAGCCAATCGTCTTCATGTGGCGGCGGTACATCCCATACACCAGGCGGTTCTTCGAGCCAGTGATTCGCACGAGCCAGTCCCCAGCCTCGGGAAGAGCGATGGGAAGAGAAACCCCGCGGCGTCCGGCCTTCGAGAGGATGCTCACAAACTGGACGACATCCGCGCGCGGTGGCTCGGTTCCAAACGGGTTTTCCATTTCCAGTCGAATCAGGTCACGGCCGTCGCAGCACGCGATGGTGGCTTCAAACGGCAGCTTCCGGCGTAATTCGGCAAGGACCTTTGCGCGCGACCCGGGCTTGCGAATGACAAGCGTGCCCGCGGCTCCCACGTTCACGGCATCGTAGATGGCCAGTTCTTTGGCGAGCACGCTCGGACGAAACGCCCTGTGTCCCCCAACGTTGATGCCCCGGAGGAAGACGATCAAAGCCATGCTGCCATTGTGGCAGCACCGAAGCATCGAGGAACGGTGCGGCCCCCGCCGCTTATTGCTTCGTCACCTGGATGTTGTTTGCGTTGGTGGTCAGCGTGTAACCCGCTGTGTGCGTCGTGAACGATCCGGTGAGCGAGCCGAACGTCAGGGCGGTGTACATGGCGCCCGACTTCGGGGGATGCTTGGGGTTGATGGTCACGTTGAGCGCGCCTGACAGTGTGGCGTTCAGATTGACGTGGAGCGTCGAGCTGAACTGCTCGGTCAGCGTGGCGGCGCTCGCCTGGCTGTAGCTGCCCGTCACCGTCAGGCTTCCCTGCGGCCCAACGGTGCCATTGTTCGTGATCGAACTCTCGATGGTTCCGTTTCCTTGCAGCGTCGATCCTGCCTGGACGCTGACCGAGGTGGCGCTGAGCGTGCCGCCCATGTTCGTCGTGGCGCCCGACGCCTGCGTGTACGTGCCGCCGACCGTCAGCGATCCGGAAGCGTCGACGACGCCCTGGTTGGTGAGACCTTGCGCGACGGCGAGCGAGGCGCCATCAAAGAGCGCGAGCACGGCGCCCGGGCCTACCGAGGTGAGCGTCGCCAACGCGTTCTGGCCGGACGGGCCCTCGACGGCGGAACCCAGGCCGTCGATGTCTACCACGGTGCCCTGCGAGGCGAGCGCCGAGATGTCGCTCGGGACGATCAGCGTACCGGCGACGAGCCAGTTGCCGCCGCTCAGGGTTCCGTTCTGCAGCTGGACCGGGTTGTCCGCGAGCCGGAGCGTCCCCCCGGTGCCCACCGACACGGTTCCGGCGGCGTTCGAAAACGCCGGGCTGGTGATGGAGCTGCTGTCATAGATGTCGATCTCGCCCGGAGCCGGGAGGTCGATCGACCCGGCGGTCAACGGGGTCCCAGACAGAGTGATGAATCCCTGGTTGACCAGCGAGGTCGCAATCGCCACCTTCCCCGATCCGAACAGAAGCGACGAACCCTCGCCTACCTGAATCGAATGGACCGAGATCGACGACGTCGCGGTTGCGTCGACCGTCGCGAGGATCTGGATGCAGACGTTGCTGGTCGTGCCTGGCACCTTATGCGTGCTCCAGTTTGAGGCCGTGCCCCACAAGCCGTTACCCCCATTCCCGGTCCAGTTGACGTTACAGCTTTGTGCCTGCGCCAGGCCGGCCCCGGCGACAGCGACTGCCAGCAAAGCGCCCGCGCGCAAGAGCGTATTCACGTTGTACGTTCTGTTCATAGACGTATCCTCCGTCGTTGATGATTCGCGTTCGGCTACCCGGGCCCCCGGCCGCAAGACCCTACAGGAGGCGCCCGCCCCTAGCTTACCTAGCCTAAATAGGCTTATATTGCGCAAATTCACGCACTTTGTGAACTTCTTGTTAAATCCTCGTAAAATGGGCGGGCTGCTAGGCGAGGCGCACGATGTTTGGGCCTCCGCCGGCCGGGCTCACGCGTGCAGGTAGGCCAGAACCGCTCGTACAGTCTCCGCTTTCGCATCCGCGAGGGACAGACTGGGGGGACGCCGCAGAGCCGCGCCATGAGAAAGCGCCTCCACCATGTGAGTCACAACGAAAACGGCCTTGTCGAGATCACCCCGCTTCTTCAGTCTGGGCGCTCGGGACGAGATCGCAAGCAGAAACACGCCACGAAGACGGACGGCGAACTCCTGCGTCCCACCCGCGCGATGCGGCACCTCCGTCATGAGCAAGTCATGGAGCTCGGGATCAGCCGAATGGGCGTCGACCATAGCCTCCACCATGGCGCGAATGAGTACGTCGAGTGACGATGCGGCATTCTCGACGAGCGTGCTCTCGACCATCCGATCGATCTCATTGATGTGGCGCTGATGCAATGCCTCGAAGATCGCGCTCTTGTCGGGAAAGTACTGGTAGAGGGAACCGATACTTACTCCCGCGACCTCGGCGATGCGGTTGGTGGTGAGAGCGCCGTAGCCCTCGCGTTTCAACACCCTGACTGCCGCATCGAGCACCGCGTCCGCGGTCTGACGCGCGCGGCGCTGCTTTGGCTCCCGCCGAAGGGAGGATCGTTTCGTCCTTGCCGCCATGACGACGAGCATAGCCCATATGTGAGCAACTGTCTACTTATCATTGCAAGTCGCAGATTGTTCAGGAACATGGACGCCGTCCCAAAGCGAGTATACAGATATGCCGGAAGGCAGTAGCATGGGTACTAGTTTATGAGCATTGCTCATATTATGGAGGGGCACATGACAGTTCTGATTACGGGGGCGACGGGAGACGTGGGCTCCAAGGTCGTCGAGAGTCTGCTCGGGCGGGGCGAACGACCGCGCGTCTTCGTGCGCGACGCCGGGAAAGCGCGGGCGCGGTTCGGCGATCGCGTCGAAATCTACGTTGGCGACCTCGCGGACCCGGCCGCTATGAGAGCGGCACTAGAAGGCGTTGACGAGTTGTTTCTGGTGACCACCGGTCCGCGGATTCCGGAGCAGGACGAAGCGGCGGCCAGGGCTGCCAGGGACGGGGGCGTGCGGCATCTGGTCAAACTTTCTTCGATGGACGTGGAACAGGGGCTCGCGATCGGCGCGTGGCACGAGCGGGGCGAAGCGGCGATCTGCGCGAGCGGAATCGCGTTTACCTTCGTGCGCCCAAGCGGCTTCATGTCGAACCTGCTGGCGTGGGCCACTTCCATCCGAACCGAAGGGATCGTTCGTTCATCCACCGGCGATGGCAGGAGGGGGTTTATACACTCGGACGACATAGCCGCCGTGGCAACGAAGGCGTTGACGACACGCGAGTACGATGGAGAATCACTGTCGATCACGGGGCCAGAAGCGCTGAGTTTCGCCGAAGTGACGGCCAGGATCGGAGCGGCCGTCGGCAAGCGGCTCACGTTTCAATCGATCTCCGACGAAGAAGCGCGTCAACGATACTCGGCCATCAGCGGGTCAGAAGACGAGACCGAGGCTCACGTCTCGCTATGGCGGGCGATTCGCGATGGACGCCTGGCCGCGGTCACGGACACTGTTGAGCGCACTCTCGGGCGCAAGCCGATTGCGTTAGACCAGTGGATAGTGGAGAACTCCGCGGCATTCAACTGATCGGGCAACCTGGGCTGCTAAACTAAACTACAAGCCTGGGAAGATTCATGCACTCAGCCATTCTCGCCCTATTCCTTGAATTCTCGCGCACAGCCGTGTCGATGTCCGCCGCGGGAATCGCGCTGCTCCTGATCGGCCTCGCGGCCGCGAAGAACGTTGTTGCCCGCGCTCGCGGCATCGACAGGATCGTAGCCCTGACCCACGTGTGTTTCGCCATCCCGCTGGCGGTCTTTGGCGCCGAACACTTTGCTCTCGCGAAGGCTATGGTGAACGGAGTGCCGGCGTACATGCCCTGGCGTGTGTTTTGGGTGTACTTCGTCGGCTTTGCGCTGATCGCGGCGTCGTTGAGCATCGCCACCAGGATTCAGGTGCGGTGGTCGGGCCTGCTGTTCGGGGCCATGATGTTCCTGTTTGTGGCGATGCTGCATTTCCCCGGGGCGGTCGCTAACGGCGGCCGGATACAGTGGACCATCGTCTTCCGGGAACTGTCGTTCGGCGGCGGCGGCTGGGTCCTGGCGGGAGTTGCGATGAGCGGGACCCGCGATGGCAAGGGCAGGATTCTCGTCACCGTGGGCCGCGTGCTGATCGCGATCACCGCGATCTTTTTCGGCGTTCAACATTTTCTGCATCCGCTGGGGCTTCCCGGAGTTCCGCTCGAGAAACAGATGCCCGCATGGGTTCCCGTTCGCCCGTTCATCGATTATCTGACGGGCGCGTTTCTCATCGCCGCGGGCGTCTGCTTTCTGCTGGGGCGGAAGACGCGCATCGCGGCCGCGTATCTCGGCGCATGGATTGTGTTCCTGGTTGTAGTCCTCTACGGGCCGGTCATGATCGGGGCCCTGGCGGACCCGAGCACCGCGGTGCAGGTAGAGGGGCTGAACTACTTCGCCGATACGCTTCTTTTCGGCGCAGTGATCCTGTCGCTGGCCCTCGCCTAACCCGGCTTTGCCTCGAGGACGCCCACATGGTGCTCAACCGGGTAGACTCCGGTCAAGCGAAAACCTGCTGTCTCCAGAAGCGCACTCCACTCGCGCTCGCTTCGTTCCCTGCCGCCGGTAACGGCGAGCATGTTGAGGTCGCTCATCAGGCGGCCTTCCAGGCTCGGGTCTGCCTGAGAGACCAGCGGCGGCAGTATGAACTCCATGATCAGCAGAGTGCCGTTCTCCGGAATCACGGCGCGACAGTTCTTGAGAATCGTGATTGCCCCTTCGTCCCGATACCCGTGCAGAACGTGTTTGAGCATGTACACATCGGCGCCGGCCGGGACGGACCGGGTCATGTCCGCGACCAGCAGCTCGCAGCGGGAGGAGAGCTTCTCGTCCGCGAAGCGCGCCTTGGCTGCCTCCACGCTCTCCTCGCGGTCAACGAGCATGCCTCGAAGATGGGGATGGAGATCGAGCACCGCAAGAATCAGTGCGCCGCCGCCCCCGCCAAGATCGGCGACCACATTCGCGCGTGAAAAGTCCCAGGCACGCGCGATGGGAGCGTAGTCTTCCGGGGGAGCCGTGCCCATGACGGCACGGAAGATCGAGGCAGCTTCAGGTTCCTGCGACCAGCGGGAAGGCACATTCGGATCACGCACCTCTCTGGCAGGCTTGCCCGTTCGGACGCAATCGGTAAGCAGGGACCATTCGTCGGCAAGCAGATCCGCCCAGAAGACGACGGCCGGCCATGCCGACTGGGGCCGTCCCTCCGCAGCGGCCTTCCAAACGCGGTCAGCCGAAAATGTCGCGGCGTGGCTTCCTCCGTGACGCCTATGGCGGCCAGAGCGCGGAGCAGGCGATAGAGAGCATCGCCATCCGCCTGACAGGCTTCGGCGAGTTGATCGACGCCGCGGACCTGGTCTCCGAGCGCATCGGCGACGCCGAGACGTGCGGCCGCGCAGATTACGCGGCTGCGGGAATACGCCATTGCCATTTCGACGAGCCCCACGCTCGGGGCGACATTACCGATTCCGCCGACAGGTTGGGCCATGACCACAATCCTAGCCGTTCTCGACGCGCGCCTTTATGTCCGAGTATGCCAGTTCGATGAGCCTGCTCAGGGCTCCGGCGTGCGTGGCCGTTCCCGGCCTGAGCTTCACGTGGCGCATGAACTTGCCTGTGCCTTGTAACAAGCGGGCTGGATCCGGCAGGGCCGCGCCGTGGAAGAACCCCACGTTTACGTGCGAAGTGAATACATTGACGTAGCCGAAGGGCGCATCTCCGAGACATGCAACCGGACAGCCGTCATGCAAGAGCTCCCGAACTTCGTCCCCGCATTTTCGCATCGCCTCAAACCATCGGAGCGCGATGGCGTCCAATTCGCCTGCATGCTCTTTCATCCACGCATCGATGGCGGGATCCCGCTCGACAGCTCCGTTGAACCGCAGGAATTCCGATTTCATCGCCGCTCCACTGGCATCGTCGCCGCACCCCGAAGTTCCCCGCAGCGCATCCCCACCATCCACCATCGGCCATCCACCATCAACCCGCTCGGAGCCGCAGGTGACGAGCGTAGTATAATCAATAGAGATGTTAGCTCCGCTTCCGCGATCGCGGGACCATCGGCAAAAGCGGACCTTTTCCTCGACTTCGCCCCAATGCATCGGAGGTAAGAAACTTCCTAACGAATGAAAGTATCTGTCCAGATCAGCCGCGGTATTGAATCCCTGTTTGGCACCAACGACGAGAACATCCGGGTCCTCGAAAATGGCTTGAGCGTCAGCACGTCGCTGCTCGACGACTGCCTGGAGATCGAAGGAACCGAGGCCGACGTCGCCCGCGCCGGCAGCATCCTCGAAGAGTATGTCGCACTGGTGAAAGAGGGGACTTCGTTCACCAACGGAGACCTCAACAGCTACCTGCGCGTGGTGACGGCGGACCCCGAGGTGAGCCTGCGCAGCCTGGTGGTGAGCGGACGGCAGCGGAACTTCGGGAAGAAAATCGTCGTTCCCAAGACCATCAACCAGAGGCGGTATCTCGAGGCCATCGAGCGCAACGACCTGGTCTTCGGCATCGGCCCGGCAGGCACCGGAAAGACGTACCTGGCGGTGGCGATGGCCATCTCGGCGCTGCTGAGCAAACGGGTGGCCCGCATCATCCTGACGCGGCCGGCGGTAGAGGCGGGCGAGCGGCTCGGCTTCCTGCCCGGCACGCTCCAGGAGAAGGTGGACCCCTATCTGCGCCCGCTCTACGACGCGCTCTACGACATGCTCGAGATGGACAAGGTGGAGAAGTTTCTCGAGCGCGGCGTGATCGAGATCGCGCCGATCGCGTTCATGCGCGGCCGCACATTGAACGATAGTTTCGTGATTGTGGACGAGGCCCAGAACAGCACTTCGGAGCAGATGAAGATGGTGCTGACGCGCCAGGGCTTCAACTCCAAGATGGTTGTGAACGGCGACGTGACCCAGATCGACCTGCCGCTCGGCAAGCGCAGCGGCCTGCTCAACGCCGAGGAGGTTCTGCGCGGCACCGAAGGCATCAGCTTCGTGGCCTTCGATGAGCGGGATGTGGTGCGCCACTCCCTGGTGCAGAAGATCGTCAAAGCGTACGAACGGTGGCAGGAGGTCATCGGGGCCAGCCGCCAGCTCACCCTGAAACTCGGGGAGCCGGCAGCCGAGCGCCCGCGCGAACCCGAATCCGAGAACTCGCTCGCTCCTACCACTTGACGCGCACTCGATGCCCGAATCGCATAGTACATTCGTCTGTGGCCGCCTGCCGGCCGGCCTGGCACGCCGCAACCTGAAGGCCTTCGCTGCCCGCCTGGAACGCGAGGTCACCGGCGGCCGGACCTTCACCTGCCTGCTGGCGGATGACGCCGAGCTCCAGCGGCTCAACAAGCAGTTCCTCGACCACGACTACCCCACCGACGTGCTGTCGTTTCCCGCGAGCCATCGGCCATCGACCATCGACCATCGACCGGCGGCGGGGAGGCGAGGCGACGAGCCTGCCGCCGCCTTCATTGGAGAAATCGCCATCTCGCTCGACCGGGCCGCGGCGCAGGCGCGCGAGCTTGGCCACGGCCTCGAGACGGAGGTCGAGATCCTGCTGCTGCACGGGGTGCTTCATCTGCTGGGAATGGATCACGAGAAGGATCGGGGGCGCATGGCGCGCGCCGAACGGCGCCATCGCGAGGAACTGGGCCTGCCGGCGGGATTGATCGAACGGGTACGGCCGTGAGCGCAATCCTCATCGCCGCCGCTTTGCTGCTGGGCGTCGTGCTGGCCGCCGTGACGCTGGTCCAGCAGCTCTACCAGGAGTCGCTGCGCCTGCGTCCGCATGAGCGGCCCGCCCTGGAGTACTTCAAGGAAAAACTCCAGGCGCGCATCGGCGTCGATACCGACCACGGCGTTCTCACATTCTCCCTGGTGAAGCACACCTTGCTGGTGCTGTTGGGCGTGGTCATCCTGCTGCTGCATCGCTCCCCGGGCTCGCTGCGGAGCGTCATCGAATCGTGCCTGCTGGCGTGGGTCACAATGCTGGGGGCAACCTACATCGTCCCGCACGTGCTGTACCGGCGGAGCAGCGGACGGTGGCTGGGCGCGTTCGCCCCGTTGCTCGGTGCCGTGGCCTACCTGATGCGCCCGCTGGTGGCGGTCTCGGCCTTCTTCCAATCGCTGACCGAACTGACCAACGGCGAGCCGGAGGAAAAGGAAGCGGCCACCCCAGCCGAAAACATCGAAGCCCTGATCACGGCGGGAACCGAAGAAGGCCTGATCGAGGAGAGCGACCGCGAGCTGATCCAATCGGTGGTGGAGTTCGGCGACAAGACGGTGCGCGAGGTGATGACGCCACGGCCGAACATCGTCGCCGTCGCGGCGGACCAGTCGCTCGAGAAACTGCGCCAGCTTGTCATCACCGAGCAATACTCGCGCATCCCGGTGTACGAGGACGGCATCGACCGCATCATCGGCTTCGTCCACGTCCGCGACATGTTCGAGCTGGACGAGGACGAGCGCCAGGGGCGGACCGTGCGCGAACTGCTGCGTCCCATACGCTTCGTGCCGGAGACCAAGCCGGTCAACGACCTCCTGAAAGAAATGCAGCAGGACCGCGCGCACATGGCGATCGTGGTGGACGAGTACGGCAACACGGCCGGCCTGGTGACCCTGGAGGATCTGGTCGAGGAAGTCTTCGGCGAGATTCAGGACGAGCACGAGCCGGTGGAAGATGTCGTCGAGGACGGGCCGGGCCGCTACATCGTATCGGGCAA
>DATNLV010000687.1:0-2629 GCA_035602665.1 Bryobacteraceae bacterium
TGGGGCAGTCATCGCCGGCCCGAAGCCCACGGACGATCCGAGCGAGGCGGACGATCAGGCCGAGTTTGCGAAGCTGTCGTCGGAGTTGTTTGGCGATGGGGCGGGCGTGCATAGAGTGGGCCAGGGGACCGTGTACGCGGGGCAGAGCCTGGGCGACGCCTTCGCTGCGCTGGGCGTGAAGCCTGACTTCGACTGTGCGAAGGCGGAGATGGAGTTTGTGCATCGCAGGCTGACGGACGGCGACATCTACTTTGTCGATAACCGCAGCGACCAGGGGGTGTCGATCGAAGCAACGTTCCGAGTAAGTGGGAAGCAGCCGGAGTTATGGCATGCCGAGACGGGAACGTCGGAGCCAACGTCGTTCAAGATTGCCGATGGCCGCACATCGGTACCGCTTCGGCTTGAACCGTGGGGCACTGTGTTCGTGGTGTTCGATACGAGCACGACCGAGACGTCTTTCGTGGTGCTTCCTGTCAGGGAGACAAGCGTGGCAACGCTGAGCGGACCGTGGACGGTCCAGTTTGAGGCCGGCCGCGGGGCCCCCGCTTCGACGACCATGGATGCGTTATCGGACTGGAGTAAGAGCGCGGATCCCGGTGTGAAGTATTTTTCCGGAGCCGCAACGTATACGAATACCGTGCAGGCGTCGCCGGAGTGGTTTCGCGCGGGCGCGCGGCTCTGGCTCGACCTCGGGGACGTGAAGAACCTGGCGGTATTGACGGTGAACGGCAAAGAAGTTGGTGAAGCATGGCACGCCCCGTACCGTCTCGATGTGACGTCCACGCTGAAGCCGGGCGCGAACGAGATCAAGGTGATGGTGGTGAATGCCTGGGTGAACCGGCTGATCGGAGACGAGCAGCCGAAAGCTGCGAAGATCACTTTCGCCGACGTGAAGCCGTACAAGGCGAGCTCTCCGCTCGCGCCATCCGGGTTGCTCGGACCGGTGACGGTGGTAAGTACGGAGTGAGGTAGTTATTGAGGAGGGGAGTGCCATGCACTATGCTCTATCCATCCGGGGCGGCGGCATTCGGGGAATCATCCCTTGTTGCTGCCTGGTGAAACTCGAGGAACAATTGGGCGGCGTCACACGCGACCACATCGACTTCTGCGCGGGCACTTCGACCGGGGCGCTTCTCACGGCGGCGGTCGCGGCCGGCATCCCGGCCTCCGACGCTCTGAAGGTCTATACCGAGCGGGCGCAGGAGATCTTCACTCCGACCGGGGCCGCGGCGACCGTGAAGCGGGCGGTCGCGGGCTTCATGTTTGACCCGGAGAACCTACGCGACGTGCTGGTTTCCGTGCTCGGGCCGGCGGCGATGTGGGTGATGAACGAGAGCCCGCTCGGCATCATGATCTCCGCGACCGCCATGAACGGCCACAACTGGTTTTTCGTCAAAGACAATCCGAAGAACTCCGGGACCACGGGCTCCGTGAAGCTGGTGGACGCAGCGGTGGCGTCGGCTTGCGCGCCCACTTATTTCGATCACTGGCGGATCGAGGGCATCGATGGCCAGACGATCGAGTTCTTCGATGGCGGCGTGGGCGGAACGGCCAACCCCGCTTACCAAGCCTGCGTGGAGGCCTTCGAGTACGACGACTTCGCGCCCGGGGAGACGCGCGTGGTGTCGCTGGGGACCGGATTCTATCCCGCCTCCGACGATCCGCCGACGGGGCTGCTCGGCACGATCGGGTGGACCACCAGCACGCTTGTCGACAGCTCGGAGGACTGGGTGGATGACGCGGTGAACCGCCAATGGCCGGGCATCCTGAAGATCATCAACCCGCTGCTGCCGCGCGATATCGATGAGGCCGACATCGAGGCGATCCCGGTTCTGGTGGAGGTTGGCCAGCAGCTCGCGGCTACTTTGGATTGGACCGAGATTCTGGCGGGGTGATGCGCCACAACGAGAGTTTCCGCACCTGATATACTTCGGCGCATGGAGAACAGATCTTTCAAAGACGCGGGCGGGACGGCCGGAGGGCTGGGCCATTTTCTGCTGGGCTGCATCATGGCGTGCGTGGGCGGATACCTGCTGATCAATCAGGTGACGGTGGTGGGTTCGTACTGGAATTTCTACGGAGAAAATGCTTTCGGCATCACTCTTCTGCCGATGCTGTTCGGGATCGGGTTGCTGTTTTGGCGGGGCCGAAGCATTCTCGGGTGGATTCTGACGATCGCCGGCGCGCTGTTTATTCTGGCGGGGATCCTGGCGAACCTGCACATCTATTTCCGGCCATCGAGTCTGTTCAACACGCTGGTGATGCTGGTGCTGCTGGTGGGAGGGCTCGGTTTGATCGCACGCGGCATTCAGCCGCATCCGAAGCAGGGGGGCGAGTGAGGGAGGCCGTGGCGCGGGAAATTCAGCTCCGCAGCATAGGGTGGTTCTTCATATCCTCGGCGGCACGTGCTACGCTTTCCGGGGTGCCCAGGTCGCGCCAGTAAGCGCCGTCGGCGCGATAGGCCACGATCCTCTCGCCTTGGCCTGCCAGCCGCAGATAGGACTGGACGATGGAGAAGGCGCCGCCTTCGCTCAGCAGATCCAGGAGGCGTGGCGAGATGACGTGGATTCCAGAGAACGCCAACTCCTCGAACCGCGGTGACGGCCTCACGGGTGCTTTGACCGCCAGG
>DATNLV010000692.1:0-7235 GCA_035602665.1 Bryobacteraceae bacterium
TGGGGCAGGCTGGCAGCCTGCAGCGGGTTGCCAACCCGCGCGCAGCTTGACAAGCTGCCCCACATCCACAGCACTAGCCTCAGCCCTTCAGGATCTCGCGCGCCGCATTGTAACCCGGAGCGCCCATGACCCCGCCGCCGGGGTGCGTGCCGGAGCCGCACAGATAAAGGTCCCGGACGGGCGTCCGGTAGCGCGCCCATCCCGCCAGCGGGCGCATGACGAACATCTGGTCCAGGCTCATCTCGCCGTGAAAAATGTTGCCGCCGGTCAGGCCGAAGCGGCGCTCCAGATCGAGAGGCGACAGCACCTGCACCTGGTCCACGATGGAATGGATGTTGGGCGCGTACTCGGCGATCAGATCGATCACGTGCCGCCCGTAAGGTTCCCGCAACTCGTCCCAATTGCCCTCGCGCAGGGTGTAGGGCGCGTACTGCAGGAACACGCCCAGGATGTGCTTGCCCGGCGGCGCGAGCGACGGATCGTACATGGTGGGAAGCGTCAACTCGAGCAGCGGCCGCTCGGAGGGCCGGCCGTATTTCGCGTCGTCCCAGGCCCGCTCCACATATTCGATCGAAGGGCAGATGTGCATGGTGGCGCGGTGCTGCGGCCCCGGCGCTCCCGGCAGGGCGCGGAACTCCGGCAGGCCCGTGAGCGCCAGGTTCATCTTCAGCGAGGTGCCTTCGGACCGGTAGTGCCGGATGGCCTTCACGAAATCCGGATCGAGCTCCGCCTCGCCCACTAGTCCGAGAAACGTGCAGCGCGGGTCGAGGTTCGAAATCACCAGCGAGGCCTCGATCCGCTCGCCACCCGCGAGCACCACTCCGCGCGCGCGGCCCTCGCCTATATCGATCCTCTCGACTGCGGCGTTGGTGCGGATCTCGGCGCCTGCCGCTCGGGCCGCTGCGGCGATGGCCTCGCTGACCGTGCCCATTCCGCCGCGCACAAAGCCCCAGAGACCCCGATGGCCGGCCACGCCGCCCATGCAGTGGTGCAGCAGGATGTACGCGGTGCCGGGCGAGCGCGGTCCTCCGTTGGCGCCGATGACACCGTCGGTAGCCAGCGTCACCTTCAGCTCGTTCGATTCGAACCATTCGTCGAGGAAGTCCGCGGCGCTCTGGGTGAAGATCTTGACCAGCGCGACCAGGTCGTGGCGAGCGAGGCCGTAGACCCGCGCGGCCAGCTTCACGTACTCGATCACGTCGAACGCCCCAGCCGGCGGAAACCGCGGCGGAGTGGTCAGGAGCAGGGCCTCAGCCACTCGCGCCAGCCGCTCGATATGGTCCTCGTAGGCAGGATAAGCCTCGGCGTCCCGGGCGGAGAACTTGCGGATCTCTTCGAGCGTCTTGCCGCGATCCTGCCACATGAAGAAGTGGCGGCCGTCCGGAAAGGCGGAAAAGAAGGCGGGGTCCTTGGCATCCACCTGGTAGCCATGGCGCTGCAACTCCAACTCGCGGACGATGCGCTCCTGCATCAGGCTGACCAGATAGGCCCCGGTGGATACACGGTAGCCGGGCCAGACCTCTTCCGTGACCGCGCAACCGCCCACCATCCCGCGCTGCTCCAGCACCAGCACCGTTCGGCCGGCGCGCGCCAGATAGGCGGCGCACACCAGGCCGTTGTGTCCACCTCCAACGATAACCGCGTTGTAGTTGCGCGCCATAGAGCCAGCCTCTATCTCACCGCGTGCAGGATCGGGCGTTCGAAGGCGAACCCCGAGGGCCGCAGGCAGCCCGAATTGGTGCCCGCCTCGAACACGTCGCGAAAGCCCAACTTCTTCAGTATCTGCACCAGGCAGGGTTGATTGGGCCAC
Source organism: Bryobacteraceae bacterium (assembly GCA_035602665.1). Taxonomy (GTDB): domain Bacteria; phylum Acidobacteriota; class Terriglobia; order Bryobacterales; family Bryobacteraceae; genus DASWZN01. The sequence continues at coordinate 1,811 of DATNLV010000692.1, forward strand.
CACCAGGAGACTTCGTCCGAGGCCGGCTCGTCCCCGCCCACGTACAGCATGGCGGGCTTTCCATCGGCGGCCTCGGGCATGACCTGCGACAGGATCAGCGTATTCCGGCACAGAGGCGCCACGGCGGCCAGAGCCTGGAGCGGGTTCAGAGTGTGCAGCAGGATGTCGCCCATGAACACGGTGTCGAAGCCCGCGGTGCCCAGCAGGGCCGGCGAGAGGTCGTAAACGCTGGCGTAGCAACGCTCGACCTTCGATCCCAGCAAGCCCCGGCAGAACTCGAACGGCCCCTTGAGCAGGTAGAAATACAGCTCCTCGGCCGTGTGCGGCTTCACGTACCCGTCCAGGCCGGCCACGTTCCGGGGCGCGATCATCTGTCCGATCTTGCCGAGCGCCTGGTCCGGGCTCTGCCCCGGGAAGCGATCAAGCGCCTGAAGCGAAGGCAGTTCCACGGAAACCACCCGGGCGCCGCGCCGTTCGAACTCGAAGGCGAAAAAGCCCGTGGCGGAGCCGACATCGAGGACCGTCGCCCCTCGCATGTCCTCGGGAAACCGAAAAGCCTGGACCGTCCCGCGGAAGTCGTATAGTCCCGGCGTCACCAGCCCATGAGGCAGGTCAATGGTGTGATACCAGTAATACTTATCGATGTCTTCAAACCCCAGCGACCGCGCGCGCTGGTTGAACTGATCGACCGCCCTCAGGAAGTCTGCCGCGAACTGTTGCTGATCCGTGTCCGCCATGGGAGAAAACCACAATACCACCCGCGGCGTGGCACCAGCGCTGAGCGGCCCGAAGGCGGATGGCCTCGCCGGGCCAGGAGGGAATCTGCGACTAAATCCTCAATCCTCTCAGCAGGACTGATTTTACGCAGGATGTCTTTGCTCCGGCGCAAACAAATGTACAGGCACTACGGCAATAATATATAGAGACCTTCATCATGCGCCGGGTGTGCTCTGACGATGAAGGTGTTTTCTGACAAACGAAACCGGCTCAAGAGACAAGGGCTATGGCTAAGCTTCAAACGCTTGGGATTGTGTCGATCGTCGTGGCTGTGCTGTGCGTGCCCGCCTACGCGGACAAGGCTAAGGACGCGTATAACAAGGGAGTCAAAGCTCAGCGCCAGCAGAACTTCGACGCCGCCTACGGATTCTACAAGGAAGCACAGACGCTTTCACCAAGCAATCCGAGGTACGTGGCAGCCTACCTGCACATGCGCTTTAATGTTGCCCAGGAGCACATCCACTCAGGCCAGATCTTACGCAGCACAGGTTCCCTCACCGAGGCGCTGGGGCAATTCCAGCGCGCGGTTGAGATCGACACATCGAACTTCCTCGCGCAACAGGAGCTGCGGCGTACCGCCGACATGATCCGCCGCCAGGAGCTGCAGAAGTCCGCGCCTAAGATCGAGCCGTTGCAGAAGCCGGGCGAAGAGCTTGCCGGCTCGCTGGATCTGCGCCCTCTATCCAAAGCTCCTATCACCTTGCGCATGACCGCGAACGCGGACGTGGCCTACAAGACCATCTGCAAGCTGGCCGGGCTCAACGTGCTCATCGATCCGGACTACCGGCCCCAGAAAATGACGGTCGAGCTCAACGACGTGACGCTCGCGGAGGCGTTGGACATGGTTCGCCTCCAGTCGAAGACCTTCTGGCGTCCTGTTTCGGCGAACACGATTTTTGTCGCCGCCGACTCGCCCGGGAAGCGCAAAGAGCTGGAGCAGAACGTCATGCGGACGTTCTATCTTCGCAATCTCTCCACCCCGGCCGAGCTCACGGAGGCGGCCAACCTGGTGCGCCAGATGCTCGATGTCAGCCGGGTTCAGCTCCTGCAGGAACAGGACGCCTTGATTGTGCGGGCCACGCCCGACCAGATGGTCCTCGCCGAGAGGCTGCTGGCCGAGGTAGACCAGCCCAAGTCCGAGGTCGTTATCGACATCACCGTGATGGAGGTCAGCCGGGACCGGATTCGCAACATCGGGGCCAACTTGCCGACCTCCTTCAGCATGGGCTACTTGCCGGGCACTGCCGCGGCAGCCGCAAACAACGGCGCCGGCGGCGGATACACGGTGAGCATTGGCAGTTTCGCTGTGAGCGTGCCCGGAGGCTCGTTCACAGCTTTGGCGAGCGACAGCAATACCAAGGTCCTCCAGAGCCCCGAGATTCGGACCCTGAATGACGAAAAGGCGACGCTCCGGATAGGCGACCGCGTTCCGATTGCCACGGGCTCGTTCGCGGCCGGGACGGTCGGCGCCGGCAGCATCAGCCCGCTGGTCAGCACTCAGTTCCAGTATCTGGATGTCGGCGTCAACATCGACATCACGCCGCACATCCATGAGCACGAAGTCACCCTCAAGATGGCGCTTGAGATCTCCACGGTCACCGGAGAGGTGAACCTCGGAGGGATCACGCAGCCGCAGATCGGCCAGCGCCGCATCGAGCACGAGGCCCGCCTGGCCGATGGCGAGGTCAACCTGCTGGGCGGCATTCTGGAGGACACGGAAACCCAGTCCCTGAGCGGCTATCCCTGGATCAATAAGATTCCTTTGCTCAAAAACCTGTTTGGACAAGACAACAAGGAGCACACGGAGAACGAGATCGTCTTCGCCATCACCCCGCACATCATCCGGTCGGTAGTGGTGAGTGAGGAGAGCGCGCGGGCCATCTCCATCGGCACCGGCAGCTCGATCGAACTGCGCCGCAAGGAGCAGCCCGCTGCCACGGCCCAGGCCACGGCGCAGGCGCCCGCGCCAGCCGGGCAGGGTTCGCCACGTCAGGCCGTGCCTGCTCAGCCTAGTCAGCAAACGAAGCCCGTCGCTCCGTGATCGGCCGCGAGCACGGCTTCCCCGTCTTTCGGTTCTGCGAGACTAGTACTTTTTTCTCGCCGGCTGGCTCAAAAAAAGTACTTGCATTCGCAACGTAACCTATGTTAAAAATCTTTAAGACCCCGAAATGTATTAGGATTGAGTGACGCTGGGAAAGTCAAGCGTCACCTCGCCACCGCAGTGGATGTGGCCGGGCCACCAGTGTGCGGAGGCGTGAGCGACCTGTCCGGCAGCGGGGTCGGCTTGACGAAGTCGAGATGATAAAGCGGCGGGCCGCACGAAGGTGATGAAAGCTATGGCGGGATTGGCGAGCAGTGCGCGTCTTCAGGATGACTCCTTCCGTTCCCGGCCCGACGGCCAGGATCGCCCGACCATTGTGTACCGCAATGGCGGCGACCTCGGCAGCGGCGCCGCTTCGGCTCGTCCTCCCCTGTTCTCCGGCATTTCGGGCAGCGACTACGCGGCCGTCGCCGCCGCCGCAAGGACCAAGGAGTTTGCGCGCGGCGAGATGCTGTATTTCGAGGGCGACCCGGTTCGCCAGGTCCTGCTGCTCACCTCGGGTTTCGTGAAGATCACGCAACTCGGGCTGGGAGGGGCGGAGGTGATCCTCCGGCTAGGCGCAACGGGCGACGTCATTGGCGCCGGCGACCTGTTTACCCTTGGGAAACACCGCACCACGGCGGAAGCGTTCCGGATGTGCCGCGGCCTGGTTTGGGATGCCGCCGCCTTCAAGCTGCTGGTGGACCGGTTTCCGGTTCTGCATCAGAACATGGTTCGAATTCTCGACGGCCACCTGCTGGAACTCGAACAGCGATTCCGTGAGGTGGCGACCGAGAGAGTCGGTCCCCGTGTCGCCCGTCAGCTCATGCGGCTGCATGACAAGATAGGCCTGGCGGTCAATGGCGTGATCGAGATCGGCCTTTCGCGCGAAGAGTTGGCGCAGATGACCGGCACGACCTTGTTTACCATCAGCCGGCTGCTCTCGGCCTGGGAGGCGCGAGGGATGGTAAGGCCCCGCCGTGAGGCCGTTACGATTTGCGACATCGAGGCGCTCCGCGCGGTGTCCGAAGAGAGCTAGAGCGCCAGCACCCAACCACGAGCGTGAGCGAGTGGACCGTTTCCCTTGTTGGGGTTACGGCGAATTTGCGCGTGGGCAAAGACATACCCCCCCTGCATAGGTCATGATTGGATTGAGTCATACGCGCGAGTGGTGCAGGGCTCTCCACGGCGCCGAACCCGAGCGGCTGTCGCGGTCATCCAATGGAGGAGGGCCTGAAACGCCTTCAACCAGCGCTTGGTTTTGATCCGGGCCAGATCTTTGGTGAGGGAGGGCGAGCCAGATGCGGCGGATAATTCTTGCGGTGGCGGTGGTTGCGGCAATCGTCGCGTCTTACGGACTCGGCCGGCGCCATAGCCAGTCGCAGATCGGCAGTCAAGCCGAGCGGCGTGTTCTCTACTACGTCGACCCGATGCACCCCTCCTACAAGTCCGACAAGCCCGGCATCGCCCCCGATTGCGGCATGCAGCTCGAACCGGTTTATGCGGACGCCGCCGGGAGCGGAGCGCCATCTTCGCCCGTGGCACAACTGCCCGCCGGAGCAGTCGGCATCGATGGCCCTACCCAACGATTGTTGGGGATCCGCGTCGCGACAGTCGAAAAGAGCGGCGCCACTCGCCGCATCACCGCCGTGGGCCGTGTGGCCGTCGAGGACACCCGGGTGTATCGGCTCAACGCCGGAGTGGACGGGTTCATCCGGGAAACCCACGACGACTCGGTAGGAAACCAGGTCAAGAAGGACCAGAAGCTGGCGAGCTTCTACTCGCCCGAGTTCTTGTCCGTAGCCTCCGGCTTCCTGGCCGCCAGCGAGCGCTTGCCGGGCTCGGTGGGCCAGGACGGGAATCGGACCATTGCATTTCCCGGTGCCGTGAATAAGCAGGGATCGAGCAGTCTTCAGGGCTATTCGGATCGCCTGCGCAACCTGGGGATGAACGACGTACAGATCAAGCAGATCGCCGATGCGCGCCAGCTTCCCACAAGTGTCGATGTCTTCGCGCCCGCCGACGGGTTCATCCTCGCCCGGAACATTTCGCCAGGGCAGCACTTCGATCACGACATGGAGTTCTACCGTATCGCGGACCTGAGCAAGGTGTGGGTGATCGCCGAGGTTTACGCACAGGAGGCGCCCTATCTCCGTCCTGGCAGCCCGGCACAAGTCACCTTGCGGGAGCAGGGACGCCAGTTGTCCGCCCGCGTTACCGACAGCCTCCCGCAATCGGAGGCCGGCGGCGGGACCGTCAAGCTTCGCCTCGAGGTCGACAATCCGAACTTCCTCCTGCGGCCCGAAATGCTGGTTGACGTCGCGTTTCCGGTCCGCCTGCAGCCCGCCGTCACGGTGCCGCTGGACGCGCTGGTGGATTCCGGGGCGCGCGCGCGTGTCTACGTCGAGCGCGGCGAGGGCGTCTTCGAACCGCGCGAGGTCGAAACCGGATGGCGTTTCGGCGAGCGGGTCGAGATCCGGCACGGAGTTCAGCCCGGCGAGCGTGTGGTTGTGGCGGCCACGTTTCTGGTGGATTCGGAAAGCCGGTTGAAAGCTCCGTCGCCCGCCC
>DATNLV010000698.1:0-9760 GCA_035602665.1 Bryobacteraceae bacterium
ATCCGCAGCAGGCCCTGGATCTGAAACCGCAAAATGCGGGCGCTGCCCGCGACCGGCTCCATCGTAACTCGCGGCCCCTTGATCCGGGGCTCGAAGGTCGCGATGGTCGATTCGATCATCCACAACAGCCGCTTCTGGTCCTGGGTGGAGCGAACGCCGAGCGAGGTGATGTCCGGCAGTCCGAAGTTGAAAACGGACTTCGCGGTTTCGGCCGAAACGTCTGTCGCCTCGATGCTGCGGCGCGTGTTCAGCAGCCACTCGATGTCCCGGCGCAAAGAGGTCTTGAGCTGGCGTAGCGACTGGGCGCGGCCATGCGGTGGATCGGTCTTGAGCGACAGCTCCTGGTCGCTCAGACGATCCAGAAGCGAGAGCGTGACGTTGGGATCCGGGCCGGAGCGTGCCATCCCTTACCTCCGCAGCGCCAGCGCCTCGACGGGATCGAGGCGGCATACCCGACCGTAGATTTTCTGCTTCTCCTCCGCGCTGGCATCGTTCTTTTCCATGGAGCGGTATAACAGCGACAGCGCCTGGGCAATCAGGTCGGATGGCTCCCACTCCTCGAGTTTGCGCCGCTCGATCTCGCTGGCGAGCTCCTCGAGAATGGGAAGGGCGATGGCCTCCTCGCCCGCCCCCATGCAGACCTGCGCCAGTTGGACCCGCCTCCGAAAGCGGCCGCGGCCCGAGGGTTCCTGCGCCGCCTCGCGGTTCAGAATCTCGATCGCATCCCGCACCTGGCCCGAGCGCGCGGCGTCGAGCGCCAACTGGAACGCGTCGGGAGCATCTTCGGTTCCCAGCGCCTCCTCGTCGGATGCCTCGAGAGCCGACGGCTGAGAGTAAGGCGCGGCCGCCGGAGTCAAAAACTCCTTCAACCAGGTCCGCGTTTCGCCATTGGCTACCGGAGTGTCGTCGCTGAGGGACATGTCCAAGAGGCGCGGCAGATCGCTCAACAGGGCGCGCACCTCGCTCTTGATGGCCCAGGCCGCCGCATAGTATCCGAGGTTGTCGCAGGCCGTCGCGGCGTAGCGCTGCAAATCGAGCCAGGCGCGGCCGCACGGCGTACCCATCGCCGTTTCGGCGGTGTCCAGCACCTGCTGCCATTCGCTCTCGCCGGCCAGGCGCTTGAGCGCTTGCCGGGTGGCGGTGGGCGGGGCTTCGAGCAGCGAGGAATCGGGATCGTAGCCTTCCCCAGCCGCTCGCAACTCGCCCCAGCGGAGGCCGCGCAGCATGAGATAGGGCGCCGGATTTGCGGCGTCCTGCTCGCGCAAGAAGCGCGCCAGGGCGGCCACCCGCTCGCAGGCGTCTTCCCGGTCGGCCGGTTCCGGCCCCGCGGACGTTTTCCTTCGCGCCGGAGCGGCGGCCGCGGCGGCCCCGTAAGCCGCCGGTTCGGGGGCAGGCGCGGCGTCCTCTTCCCGTTGCGGCGATTCCTGCGCCGGCTGTCCCCCGCCCTTCCTCAGCCTCAGGATGCGAACGGTGTTCTTGACTTCTTCGAGAGTTCTTTCCAGTTCGCTGAAGCTGGGAACGTAGTCCGTGAACTTCTCTTCGACGGCTGCCTTCAACGCTCCCGCCGCTTCCAGGCAACCCGCGAGCTGGGACTCCCAGGTCTCGTAGGATGCAGCGGGCGTGGTGTTGAAGTCGGCGTCGAACGCCTCGGGCGTGAGCTTGCCTTCTTCGATCGCCGTGGTTCGTGCCTGCAGGCGCGACTCGCTCGCCGCCGCTTCATCCTCGGTGGGGACCGTGCGCGATTCCTTGTACTTGAACCAGTCCAGCCCCCCGCGCGTGAGCGCCACGTTCTTGATCGGCTTGTCCAGCCGCGATCCGACCCAGTCGAGCGGAACCGCTCTCAACTCGGCGTCGCCGTCTTCGAGTTCCGGGTAAACCGTATCCCAGAAGTTCTCGATCAGGCCGCGCAGCAAGCCCAGCCCGGCCTCTAAGCCGGCAAAGCCCTCGCGCTGCAGCATCGCCTCGGTGAGCCAGGCCGCGAGTTGCAGGTCTTTGCTCCTGGTGGCGAGCGCGTCGCCGGCGAGCTTGATCACCACTACCCAATCCGCCTTCTTGACCGCGATCTGCCAGTCGCCCTGGGGAACGTCGTCGTCCTCGCGCCGCGCCTCCTTGATCTGGTCGTAGACCGGCGCGTAGCGAAGGTTCTCGCCGCTTGGATTATCGCCCGGGACCGGGTTGAGAATGTCTTCGCGCAGAGGCATCAGTTGGTTTCCGCCGCCTCGGCCGGAGTGGCGTTCACCGTCAGGCTGCGCACCTCGAGCAGCGGAATCTCCTCTCCGTCCACCAGAAGCATCTTCTGGCCGAACGGAACCTCCTCTCCGTCCTCGCCCTCTTCCCAAACCGTCACTCGCCCCAGGCGAACTTCCTCGTCCGGATTCCGCCAGGAGAGCGGAGAGAGCACCGGGATCAGGAGCTCACCGAGTTCGGTGCCTTGAAACGCCGGTCCGGTGAGGACTTTGGCAGGGAGCCACAACAGATCGCGCAGGCGGCGCGGAGGGTCGATGCGGATGGAGGCGATGTGGGCGAACGGCAGCCACAGGTACGTGCCCGCCGAGAAGGTCTCCAGGCGCGGCCCGATGCGGCCATCGGCGTCGGTGAGGGAAGTGAACGGCTTGCCGTTGAGAGTCCCGGTGAGCGGAGCGGCGTCCACCGGCGGCATCATGTTGTACTCGCGTTTGTCGAACGTCTCCTGGCGGGCGCGCTCGGCGGCCAGCACGCCGCGGTAGAGCAACCCGCCCATTTCCGAAGTCGGGCTGGCCTGCGCGAGCACACCGAGGTGTTTCTCCGCCCGGTCGTAATCGCCGGCGAAACACAGCAGCTCAAAGAGAAAGGTGCGGCGCTTCGCGTCGGTAGGATTCTCGCGAAGCTCGGCGCCCAGCGCCTGCACGGCCTCCGTAAGCTTTCCCGCCTGGAACAACTCCTTGGCATTCATGGAAAGCTCCTTTGTGTACCATCGGCCATCGGTCCGTCCGCGCGGTTCCGTGACGGTCGGGAACCGCCTCCGTCCGGGCGGTGGACGGCCGATGGCTGATGGCTGAAACCTGCCGGCTGGCGGCTACCCGCCCGCCTGTTCCTTGATGCTGTAGTGCTTCTTGACGGAGCCGCCCAAGGAGCCATCCGCCTTCTGCTCCTTGTACTCGAACTCCACCTTGGTGAAGTTCAGCGAGATCTGGTCAAGCGGAACCACGTTGCCGGCGGAACCGCCCGTCTGGTAAGACGACACCAGGATATCCGAGAAGGTGTACTTCAGGTATTCCTGCTGGTCCTTGCCCGCTTTGCGGCACGTAAGGATAGCGCTCTTGATGTGCTCGCCGTTGGCGCAAGCCAGAAACAGCAGCGGGCTGGCCTTGTTCACCCGCATGACGAAATGGAAGTCCTGCATCTGGACTTTGCCCGATCCCATGCCGCCGCCCTGGAGAGCCGTCCCAGAGTTGACCTCACCCCAGGAGAACGAATCGATCTCGATGTCGTTTTTATGCGTTTTGTCGGGACTCTCTCCCTGAATGCCGTCGATCTTCAAGAAATAGTCAACTATCGCCATCTGGAAACCCTCCCTATTCAGTCTAGAATCTATCCCGGGCCGGCTACGCGCCGACCCGGCCCGCGCGCTTGTCCACAGCACTAACCCGGACGGCGGACCGGCACGATGCCTCCCGGCGCCCGGCTTGCCCGGTTAACTGGTTAGCCTCGCGCCGATTTCGGCAACTCGGCGACCAGACGCAGCGACACCGTCAGCTCATCGAGTTGGAAATGCGGACGCAGGAACGCGATCGCCCGGTAGACGCCCGGCTTGCCGGGAACCTCCGCCACCTCGACGCGCGCCTCGCGCAGCGGGTACTGCGCTTTGGTGGTCGGCGAGGCGTTGTCGTCCTCGGTGACGTACTGCATCATCCACCGGTTCAGGAACCGCTCGCAATCGGAACGGGACATAAAGCTCCCGATCTTGTCGCGCATGATGGTCTTCAGGTAGTGCGCGAAGCGCGAGACGGCCAGCAGGTACGGCAGTTGCGCCGAGAGCCGCGCGTTGGCGTTGGCCGAGTCGGTGTCGTACATCTTCGGCTTCTGCGCGGACTGCGCGCTGAAGAACGCCGCGTAATCGGTCCCCTTGCAGTGGACCAGCGGGATCAGGCCCAGGTCGGCCAGCTCCTTCTCCCGGCGGTCGGTGATGGCGATCTCGGTCGGGCACTTCAGCGCAATGTCCCCTTCGTCGGTCTTGAAGGTATGCGCCGGCAGCCCTTCGACCAGGCCGCCGCCCTCGACCCCTCGGATCGCGGCGCACCAGCCGGAGAGCGCGAACGAGTTCGTCAGCCGCGCCCCCAGCGCCCACGCCGCGTTGCCCCAGAGGTACTTGGAATGATCCGTTCCGTCCACGCCCTCTTCGTAGTTGAAGCCGTCCACTACCTTGGTGTCCCTGCCGTAGGGCAGGCGCAGCAGCACGTGCGGCACGCACAGCCCGACGTAACGCGAATCCTCGCTCTGGCGGAACGACTTCCACTTGGCGTACTCGGTGGTATCGAAAATCTTGGCCAGGTCGCGCGGCTGATCGAGGTTGGTGAAGGTCTCCATGTTCAGCAGGTCCGCTCCGGCCGCGGTCAGGAACGGCGCATGGGCGCCGGCCGCCACCTGGGACATCTTCTCCAGCAGCTCGATGTCTTCGGGGTGTTTGCCGAACTCGTAATCGCCGACGATGGCGCCGAAGGGATCGCCGCCGAAGATTCCGAACTCCTCTTCGTAGATCTTCTTGAAGGCCGCGCTCTGGTCGAACTCCGCCGCGCGCTGCAAATCGCGCAGCAGCTCGCGCTTGGAGCAGTTGAGCACCTTGATCTTCAGCATCACGCTGGTTTCGCTCTGGTCCATCATGTAGCGCAACCCGCGCCAGGTCCCCTCCAGCTTCTGGAACGAGGGATGGTGCAGGACCTCGTTCAACTGGAGGGAGAGCAGGTGATCGATCTGCGCGATGCGCGCGTTGATCATGGCCTCGGTGTCGCGCGAGGCGGTGATGGACCCTTCGAGAACCTGGTTGACGAACTCCCTCACCAGGTTCTTGCCACGCTCCCGGGCGGCGGGATCGCGAGCCATCCGCCCTTCGTCCACGATCTGATCGAGCAAGCCCTTTTCGACTACTTGCTCTTCGGCCGGCTTGGGCGTACCCGCGGATTGTTGGTCAGCCATTGGAGCCTCCCTTTTCGCCTTCGATCTCGGTCTTCAGTTTGCCGAGTTTGTCGCTGTCCCGGACAACCTGCTGGAGGAGTTCATCCAGCTTGTCGTTCCCCTGCAGACTGCCCCGCAGGTCGGAGAGCTTGGTCCGCAAGTCCAGAAGCTCGCGCAGCGGTTTCACCTGCCGGGCCACCTGCTCGGGCTCGAAGTCTTCGAGGGTCTTGAAGTGCAAGTCGACCTTGAGCTGGCCGGCGTCGGCGTCCTCGCTCAACTTGTTCTCAACGGAGAATGACAGGTGAGGCTTCATCGCCTCCAGAACGCTGTCGAAATTATCGGGGTTGACTTCCACGAACTTCCTGTCCTTTAAGCGGGGCAGGGGTTGTTCAGGTTGGCCGGTCAGATCGGCGAGAACGCCCATGACGAAGGGCAGTTCTTTCACCTCGATGGCGTCGCCGACTTCCACGTCGTAGGTGATGTGAACGCGCGGAGGCCGAACTCGTTCCAGCTTCTTGTGAATGCTTTCCTTGGGCATTTGTACTCCCTTTTCCCTCGTCGTTGGGGCCGACACACAGGCCCCTCCCGTTCCGAACGGCAGTACTACAGAACTAGATCTGTTGTACCCCAGTCCTTACGTTTTTTCAATGGGATTCTGTGGGACTACGGCCCAAACGCCTCATATCAATCGCCGGCGGAGCCGGATCCTGACCCGAATGGACCGGTCCCGGGTCCCTGGATTCTGAAGCCTTTACGTGCGCCGGCATTCCTGATACTGTTGTGTCCATATGAAGCGACTCCAGCCGGTGATCTGGGCCAAGGGGACGTTCCTGACCCCCCAGCATCTCCAGATTCAGGACCGATTCATCGAAGACACGCTCGGGTTTACGCTAGGCTCGCTCAACTACCGCCCCTGGGGGTTCGGGCGGCTCAGTGTCAACCAGGAAGCCCTGGCCGGAGGCGTTCTTTCGATCAACGCTGCCACGGGGCTGTTCCCGGAGGGCATGCCCTTCGACATCCCGGACGCCGATCCGGCTCCGCCGCCAAAGCCTCTGGATCAGCACTTCGAGCCGGACCAGAACAGTCTTGACGTCTACCTCTCCATTCCCCACTATCGGGAACGCGGCCTGAATGTTTCGGTGAGCCGCCAGGGCGCCGACACCCGTTTCCTGGCCGAGGTGGCGGTGGTCCGCGACGAGAACACCGGGGTCTCCGAGAAGCCCATCCAGGTCGCCCGCAAGAACTTCCGCCTGATGGTGGAGGGCGAGAGCCGACAGGGTGTCTCCTCGCTGCGGGTGGCGCGCGTGATCCGGACAGCCGCCGGCTCCTACCAGTTGGACCCGCACTTCGTCCCCCCGCTGCTCGACATCTCGGCCAGCGACTACCTGGTGGCAATCAGCCGGCGCCTGGTCGAGATCCTCTCCGCCAAAAGCAGCCTGCTGGCGGGCCTCAGGCGGCAGAAGAACCAGAGCCTGGCCGACTTCACGGCGTCCGATATCGCCAACTTCTGGCTCCTCTACACCGTGAACACGCACTTCCCCCTGTTCCGGCACATCTTCGAGACCGCCAAGGGGCATCCGGAGCGGCTTTACGCGTCGATGTTGTCGCTGGCGGGGGCCTTGACCACCTTCTCGCTGAAGGTGCATCCGCGCGACCTTCCGGCCTACGATCACGAAGAGCTGGAGGCGTGTTTCACCAGCCTGGACGAGAAGCTGCGCTTTCTGCTGGAGACGGTGGTGCCGAGCAACTTCGTCTCGCTGCCGCTGAAGCTGGTGCAGCCGTCGATTTACGCCACCGCGCTCTCGGACGACAAGTATCTCAAGAACACGCGGATGTACCTGGCCATTCAGGCGGAAATGAACGAAGCGGAGCTGATCAACAAGACCCCGTCGTTGATCAAGGTCTGTTCCGCGACCCACATCGAACACCTGGTCCGCCAGGCCCTGCCCGGCCTGACTCTGACACACGTGGCGCGGCCGCCCAGTTCGATCCCGGTGAAGCTGAATTGCCAGTATTTCAGCCTGAACCAGGCGGGCGGACCCTGGGAGGCGGTGCTGCGGGCGAGGAACCTGGCGGCGTATGTGCCCGGGGATTTCCCGAACCCTCAGCTGGAGCTGGTCATCCTGCTGCCGGTGACGTAGGGCGGAACGGGCGCCGTCGCGGCCCACGGAACCTAGCGCGACGGAACGCCGCTCGGGCCCGAGGGTCCGCCAGCCGTCTTCGCGGCCGCCGCGGCGTCGGCCCGCTTGAGCCCGGCGGCTATTAATCGCGTAAGGCCAAGGCCGCCGCCCGCCACCATCGACTGCGCCAGATGTTCCTCCGCCAGTTCGGACATGGAACTGCCCGCCTGATCGTCGCCCGTGCCCAGCCAGCCGCCGGATGTTTCGTCGTGCGAGCCCTTGAGCATCTGGGCCATCAGCAGCGATTCGAACTGCTCGGCAGCCTGGGTGACGTTCTTCGGCTTTGGATCGCCCGTCCCCGCCGTTGTCACCAGACTCGCTACGCCCGCAACCATCAGATCACCTCCAGCTCCGCCTCGAGCGCGCCGGCCGCGCGCATGCTTTGAAGAATCGCGATGACGTCCCGTGGCGTAGAGCCTATGGCGCTCAGAGCCCGCACCAGCTCTTCCACCGTCGCGCCCTGCTTGAGCACGATGTTTCGCGTCTTCTCTTCCTTGACCCCGACGCCCACCTGCGGCACCACCTCGGTCGTGCCCGTGCCCAGCGGCGCCGGCTGCGAAACCTGGTAGGTGGTCTGCACTTCCACGGTCAGCGATCCGTGCATCACCGCCACCGGAGCGATGCGCACGTCTTTGCCCATCACGATGGTCCCGGTGCGCTCGTTGATCACGACCCGGGCCGGCCGGTCGGCCTCCACCGTGACACTCTCGAGTTGCGCCATGAACTCCACCGGCCGCTCGGCGTAAGCGGACGGCAGGTCTACCGCGATCAGGGCGGAACTCTCCGCCGCCGCCACCGGCGAGCCGGCCGCCCCGAAGGTTTTGTTCAAGGCCTCGACGACGCGCGCCGCGGTGGTGAAGTCGGCCTGCTTCAGCTGCAGGCGCAGCTTGCGGCCGGGCGGAGGCGTAGGCGCCGGACGTTCGACGATGGCTCCTCCCGGCACACGCCCCACGGTGGGATGGTTCACGGTCTGCTGCGTCCCCGAACGGCCCGCCACGAATCCGCCCGTGACCACCGGCCCCTGGGCCACCGCGTAGACCCGCCCATCCACCCCGCGCAGCTCGGCCAGAATCAGCAGGCCGCCCTGCAGGTTCGCCGCGTCGCCCATGGCCGCCGCCGTCACGTCGATCTTCGAGCCGGGCTGGGCGAAGGCCGGCAGAGTCGCCGTGATCATGACCGCCGCCGTGTTGGCCACGCGGATGGCGGTGGGCGAAATTGTGACACCCATCCGCTGCAGCATATTGGCCAGGCTCTGGGTGGGAAACACGGTCTGGCTTCGGTCTCCGGTGCCCGCCAGTCCCACCACCAGGCCGTAACCCACTAGCTGGTTCTCGCGCACGCCTTCGACCGCCGCCAGATCCTTCAGGCGGGTCGCGCCCGAGGCCGCCCCTAACACCAGTAGAAATGTCGCCAGTTTGCGCATAAGCTTAGAACGGCAGCAGCCCCATCAGCAGCCGGTAGAGGATGAACGGCCTCTTGATGGCGTCGTTCACCACGCCCTTGCCGTTGATTTTCACTTCCATTTGCGCCAGGTGGTCGGAGGCAATCTCGTTCGCCGGCGTGATATCGGCCGGCCGTGCGACGCCCCGCACCGTCACCAGGTGCGTTTCCGAGTTGATGACCACGCTCTTCGATCCTTCAACCACCAGGTACCCGTTGGGCAGGACTTCGACGACCCGGCCCGACATCGTGGTGGTCAGGGTCACGTCGCGGGACGTGGTGCCCTGCCCGTTCAGAGCCGTATTGCCGGAGGTGGTGAGCAGGTTGGCCAGCGGTCCGGTGGCCTTGGTCGGCTTGAGCAGCGAGGCGATCGAGAAGCCGGAGCTGGACTGGCGCGAGGTCTTGGTTGTGCCGGTCGAAACCGCGGAGGCGCTTTCCGCCACCACGATCGTAACCAGGTCGTCCACCAGTTCCGCCTTGGGGTCGCGCGCCAGGCCGCCCAGCGGCGCGCCGGGCCGCCAGATGGAGCCTGGAAGCTGGAATTCGGAGTGTCCCCGCTGTTCCGCGTCTTTGGTGTAGACTTCAATCGGCGTGAGCGCAGGCTCCTTGGGCGGCGTGGCCTTCTTGTTAGCGGCTGTCGCCACCGCCACCGTCAGCAGCAGCGCCGCCAGACATCTGAGTAGCCTCGACCGGCTGAGTCGCATCCACCACCACCTTGCCTTTCGCCACCACGCGGGCCCGGAAGCGCCTCCCGCTGGCCGGATTGCGCACCGATACCGTCTCTCCCGCCCTGCCGCCGGAGTCCGCGACCCCGTCGAGCTTCAGGAGCGCCGGGCCGCTCCGCACTTCGACCGCCACCCGGTCGCCCCGCTCGACCTCGCGAGGCGGCGCCGCGAGCTTTACGCGCGCCCAGACTGTCACGCTGCGGCCTGCGCCGTAGTTCAACCGGCCGCGCCAGATGACGGGCTCGCGGCCATCGGAGGGGGGCG
>DATNLV010000699.1:0-8683 GCA_035602665.1 Bryobacteraceae bacterium
ATTTGGGCGTTTTTCTTATCCGCGTTCATCCGTGTTCATCCGTGGCCAATAATGTCTTGGACGTTCGAGAGCGCCTCACCGCGCATCGACCACGCAGCGGAAGCCTAGCGTGCCGGCCCGGTCTTTCGACGGCGCCATCAGCAGATACTTGCCGTGCTCGGTGAGCTTGTAGGCCTGCGGAAAATACCAGATTGAGTTCTGCGGTTGGTAGAAGCTTCCGCCCCGCAGCACGGCCGCGCGCGTGTGTTCGTCGAGGTACTCATCGGTCCACTGCCAGACGTTGCCGGTGAGATCCTCCACGCCGAAGGGACTCGCCCCTCGCGGATGCGCGTCCACCGCGCTCGGAGGCGGCAGGTCGCGTCCTCTATACGGCGCCGGAACCGCCGCGTCGTCCCACGGATTGCCCCAGGGATACAAACGGCCGTCGGTCCCCTGCGCGGCATACTGCCATTCCCACTCGTGCGGCAACCGCTTCCCCGCCCACTCGGCGTACGCACGCGCGTCCTCGATCGAGACCCAGGTGACCGGGACGCTCTGCTCGCCCGGCCGCGGAGCCCCACCTGCCCAGTGACGAAGGAAATTGTGATCGTCGGCCGGATGGTAATGCGTCGCGTCCAGGAACTGTTTGAACTGGGCGTTGGTGACCGGATACCGGTCGATGAAAAACGCGGGAATCGCCATGCGGTGACGATGCCCGCGGCGCGGTGAATCCTCCCAGGGATACTGGACGTCGAGACCGGTCATGTTGGTGCCCTCGATCTCGACCCCCGACACGTTGAAATCGAACTCGCCCTCGGGAATGCGAATCATCCCGGGCGGCGCGGTGGCCGTGCGGGCCGTGGTGGCGATCGGAACCAACTGTTGCGGCAGGAACGCCCATTCCTGGGAATACGACTGCAGAGGCTTCGCCGCCCAAGCACGCATCTGCGCCAGCACCGCGTCGAGACCCGGAACCGTCGTCCCGCTATCGACCGCAAGCAGCGCCCCGAAGCCGCGCGGTTCCAGGCTAAGCCGGATCACGGATCGATCACCCTCGATCCTGGGCGTTATCTCCACGCCGCTCCATAGGTCGTAATAGTGTCGCCCGGCCACGTGTGCGACGAAGATCACATCCTCCGCAACATCGAACTCATTCCGGTTGACGACCGTCCAGAGAGTCCGCCCACCGCCCGGAAACATACTCGCGAAGACCCCGTACCGCAGCGTGGGCACGTGCGGCATCCAGTCCGCGCTCACCGGCAAATCGGGAAACGCACGATAGATGTGGGCGATGCGGCGAAGAGCCTCGGCATCGCGAGGCGTCATCTGGTTCCAGATGCCCCAGATGTTCTCCCAGCTCTCGAAGCCCACCCCGTTGAAGAACGCCGCCTACAGATCGTCGGTGTGGTTGCGCGCCCAGCGGTCGCAGACGTTGACCATGTGGCGCGGCTCCAGCCACTTCAACTTACTCACCATCGGGACGAACGGATAGCTCCAGTAGCCCCAACTCCGGTTGTTGTACGCCAGCATGCCGTCTTCCTGCGGTGCGCCTTCCGGCTCGAGCGCCACGGCATGGCCCGTAGCGTCGAACGCCGCGCGGTAGGCCCGCGGCAGGCCATTGAAGGTGTCGCCGTTCACGCCGTCCGCGCCGATCTCCGCCATCAGCTTGGCGGTGGCTTCCCAATACGGCATCCCGACATCGCGCGTGCCATTGTCCCAGGGCATGGTGGGAAAGAAGACCCGCACGCCCCGCCGGTGGAAGTCCTCCACCATCTGGCGCAGGGCCGGAATCCCGCCCGGCATGTCCCGCGCCAGGTCCCACTGATTCCGGTTGTCGATACCGATGTTGGGATAGACCGGCCACAGCAAGACACTATCGATGCCGCCGTACCGCTTGTCGAGGTCATCGAGGAACCGGCCGACCGTGTATCGGCGCTCGACCGGATCGTAAAAGTACCGCTCCTCCACCATCGCCTGCGGCTGCACGAAGTCGCGCTGGGTCCACAGCAGTTCGGGCCGGCGATACTCAGAATCGTCGTAGCCCATCCGTATGTGCTGCTCGTTCCGCCAGACGCGAAGGTCCTCCTGCCAGCGCGGGAACGCGGCCGCCGAGTCGCGCCGCCAGTTGGTCATTTCGGAGTACCAATCCAGCCCGGCGCCGCCTTGCGCGGGGCCCGGAATCTGGCTTCCCTGCGGCTGGACCGGCGACACCTGAGCGAGCGCCAGCGAGCAATACGCCAATGGGATGAAGGCGAGTCTTCTCATTTTCCGTCCCCAATGATACACTAGCGCTCGCTATGTTCCTCGTTCACGATCTCGGGTTCGCCGTACTCTTCTGCATCGTCACTATGCTGGGTTGGGGTTCGTGGGCGAACATGCAGAAACTCGCCGGCAAGGACCGCTGGCCGTTTGAGCTCTTCTATTGGGATTACGCGATCGGCGTCTTCGCCTTCTCCCTGCTCTTCGCGTTCACTCTCGGCAGCGCGGGCGCCTCGGGCATGCCGTTTCTGGAGAACCTCCGCGGCGCTTCTGGCGGCGCGATGTGGGCCGCGGTCCTCAGCGGTGTCCTCTTCAACATCTCGAATATCCTGCTGGTGGTCGGGATCGACGCGGCCGGCATGGCGGTAGCCTTCCCCGTCGGGGTCGGCCTCGCGCTCGTGATCGGCACCGTGAAGAGCTACGTGCTTTCTCCAAAAGGCAACGCGTCGCTGCTGTGGGCCGGCGTGGCGCTGATCGTTTTTGCGATGGTCATGTCCGCCCTCGCGCACCGCCGTATGCGAGCCGGCGCCGGCGCCAAGCCACTCCGTGGGCTGGCATTCTCCGCCGTGGCGGGCTGTCTGATGGGCTTCTTCTACCCGCAACTGCTGGCCGCCGTATCGCCGGATTTCACCGCGCGCCCGATTCAACCGGGACTGCTCACACCGTACGCGGCCCTGGTGCTGTTTGCATTGGGCCTGCTCGCGAGCAACATCGTCGTCAACACGATCTTCATGCGCGCGGGCAAAGTCACCTATGGCGAGTACTTCCGCGGCCGCGCCCGGCTACATGCCCTGGGATTCCTGGGCGGATGCATCTGGATGCTCGCGCTCAGCCTGAACGTGATCGCCTCGGGAGTCGCCGGACCGGCCATCTCGTACGCTCTGGGCCAGGGCGCCACGCTGGTTGCGGCCATCTGGGGCGTGTTCGTCTGGCGCGAATTCCTGGGCGCGACGAAGGCCACCTGGACGCTCATCACCCTGATGTTCGCGGGCTACGTGATCGGCCTGATCCTGATCGGCGCCGCGAGTCTCTAGGTTGTGGGGCAGGTTGTCAAACCTGCGGCGGGTTGGCAACCCGCCTGTACGCCTCTGCTAACAGGTCGGACCGGCGCCGGTTCGCAACCGGCGCGCAGGATGCCATCCTGCCCCACAAGGTGTGCCGCCCGACACGGCGCTCAGAACCCGTACCGGCCGGGATTTCGTCCCACGATCATGGCCGCGATGACCTTGGGAACGTACTCGCGCGTCTCCTCCGGCAGGGCGTGGGTGCGATAGAGGTACCAGAAATCCCTTTGCCGGATCGGGTCGGTGACGCGGCGGATGGCCTGCTTCACGCGCGCCGGGCCGACGTCGTAAGCGGCCAGGGCAAGCATCACCGAGCTTCCCGCGCCGAAATCCAGAATCAGGCTGCGGATATACCTGGATGCGGCCTCCGTGGACGCGTTCAGATCCAGCCGCTGGTCCACCTCGCCGTTCACGCGCAAACCGAAGCCCCTCGCCGTTCCTGGCGTGAGCTGCCAGAGGCCGGCGGGGCCCGAAGCGCTCCGCTGCGGCGGATGCATGGCGCTCTCCACCAGCACCATGTAGGCGAAGTCGCGCGGCAGGTGGTTCCGCTCCAACACGCGGCCTACGCGCCCGATCTCGGGCTCGGCCTCGCCGAGCGCCCGCGCCATCAGCGGCCGGTCGGGGCCCTGGTACCGGTCCAGCGCGTGCTTCACCGCCTGACGGAATTCGGGCGGGATGCTGTAGACCTCCGCACCGAACTCGGCTAGCAGCACCCGGATATCCGAATCCAGAGGATCCGGAGGACGGGACCCACTCCACCGGTATAGCGGATTGTGCTCGAGGGCCTCCGCCTCGGTCTGGTAGTGGTCCAGTTCGAGAATGAGGCGGTCCATGCGGGTCGGGTCCTGGATGGCCGAGTCGATACCCTGTTCGAGCCGCTCGATGCGCGCGTCGATGGCGGCCTTATCGTTGCGGAGCGACTGGATCCTCCAGGCGCCGACCCCGGTAATGACCACCAGCAGGCAGACCAGACCCGCAACGATTAACCGGAACCGCCTGGTGGAGCGCGCCATCACCGCCACCAGAGCCTGCCGCATGATGGCGCCGGTCTGGTTGAACGCGCCGGCCCACCGCGCATGACGGGCGTCGGCGACGGCTTTGCCCAGCACGCGGTCGGATTCGGTGCCGAGGCCGGAGCGCTGAGGATCGGGCGCCACCACCAGGGTCCGGCTAAGGTCGCCGGGAGCCGGGGAGTCGTGCCAGGTGGTGAGGGTCAGCGTGGGTCCACCCGTACCTAGCTGGATCACCGAATGGAGCGCCAGCGGCGCCTCGAAGCAGCGTTCTCCATCCAGGAAGGTGCCATTTGTGCTCCCCAGGTCGCGCAGGACCCACTGCCCGGCTTCTTCACGAATCTCCGCGTGCTTTGCGGAGACCACGCTCGACTCCGGTCCGGCCATCACCACGTCGTTGTCGGCGGCGCGGCCAAGGCGGGTAACGGGAGAACGCAAGGCGTGCCGGGAACCGGCCCGAGTCCCGTGCTGACGCAGCAGACAGTAGGCCGATTGTTCGCTAGTGGGCGCGACGCTGGGCACCAAATCCCCTCAACCTGACGGCATCCGGAGGTCTGGACGACGGCGCTGGCACGCCCTTTTTACCTACCCCGAGCGGGGCGGGCCTGCCGGAGTCTTAGTCCTTGACCCTGGGAGACGACGACAGCATGGACAGGAACAGGCTTAGAACCACCAGAATCGCGAGCGTGCCGGCAACGAGCATTTGTTCCCTCCAAAACTCTTACTGGCAGATTGGGAGCACGCCGAGTGCCAAACGTAACAGCCGGCGCTTCCTTCAGTCCCATATCGACCAAACGGCGCGGCATCCGACTATTATTTCAATCCTTGAAACCGAAATCCCCGGCCGCGCGTCCGAAGAGCGGACGATTCCGCGCAGAGTAGTACCGCGGCACGGGCCGACGGTCTGGCAAGAGGTCGCACGGGCGTGGCGGCAACCCACTCGGTTGACGCCTCAACCGCAGGGGTCTAAAATTTATGGATAGTTTCGGGTGCTGGCCGCCCGGCGGATGCCAATGAGTTTCCGCCCCCTGCTTACCGAAGGATTGCCGAGGAGGTTTATGAAAGCGCGGAAGTTTGTGGCTTGTGTTTGGGTGCTGGGCGCCGCCGCCCTGGTGCCCGCCATGCGGGCTGGCGGCCAGGACCAAGACAGCGACAAGAAGACGGCGCCGCCGCCTCGCGAAACCATTGCCAAACCCCTCACCGAGAAGCAGATCAAGCGGCAGAAAGAGAAGCTGCGCAAAGAGCTCGAGACGCCCTATCGGAAGTGGCTCACCGAAGACGTCACCTACATCATCACCGATGAGGAGCGGCAAGCCTTCAAGCGGTTGCAGACCGACGAGGAGCGCGACCAGTTCATCGAGCAGTTCTGGCTGCGGCGCGATCCCACCCCCGACACCATCGAGAACGAGTTCAAGGAAGAGCACTACCGCCGCATCGCGTACGCCAACGAGCATTTCGCTTCCGGCATCCCCGGCTGGAAGACCGACCGCGGGCGTTTCTACATCATGTACGGGCCGGCCGACGAGATCGAGTCCCATCCCGCCGGCGGAACCTACGAGCGGCCCATCGACGAGGGCGGCGGCGAGACTTCCACCTACCCCTTCGAGCAGTGGCGCTACCGCTATATCGAGGGCATCGGCACCAACGTCGTGCTCGAGTTCGTGGACCCCTCGAATTCGGGCGAGTATCATTTCACCATCGATCCGAGCGAGAAGGACGCGTTGCTCTATGTGCCCGGAGCGGGCTTGACCATGAGCGAGCAAATGGGCCTGAGCAGCAAGGACGACAGGTTCATGCGCACCGATGGAACGCACCTGGGAACTGGTCCCTCCATGGATCTGCCGGAGAGCTTGAACGAGTTCACCAGGCTCGAGCGCGGGTCGAAACTCTTCCGCCCTCCAGCGATCAAGTTCAAGGATCTGGAGGCGGCGGTCGACACTCGCATCACCTATAACATCCTGCCCGTCCAGGTGAAGGTCGACTTCATGCGTATGACCGACTCGACCGTGCTGACCAGCGTCGCCATCCAACTGGACAACAAGGACCTGCAATTCCAGGATAAGGGCGGCGTGTCCAAGGCCAGCGTGAACATGTACGGCCGCATCACCTCGATGGGGCGGCGCCCGGTGAGCGTTTGGGAGGAGCCGGTCACCATCGAGGTCCCGACCCAGATGTTGGGCGCTACCAATAAGCATTCCTCCGTGTATGGGCACTCGGTGTTTCTGGCGCCGGGCACGTATCGCCTGAATGTGGTGGTCAAGGACGTTGTTGCCGCGACCATGAACAACTATGAGGTCGCCCTGCGCGTGCCGCATTTCGACGACGCGAAGCTGGCCTCGAGCACGGTGATCCTGGCTGACCTGCTGGAGTCGCTGCCCACCCGAAGTATTGGCGCGGGCCAGTTCGTAATCGGCGATTCCAAGGTGAGGCCCCGGGTTACCGACACCTTCCACCGCGACGAGAAGATGGGGATCTACTTTCAGCTCTATAACTTCGCGCCGGACGACAAGACCCAGAAGCCGAATGGACAGATTCAGTACCAGATCGTCAAGAACGGCTCGAACCAGAAGTTGGTCGATTGGACCGAGAACCTGAGCGACGCCAAGGCGTATCCGGGCGCTTCGGCCCAGCAGGTGACGGTAGAAAAGCTTTTGCCACTGGCGCGATACGAGCCGGGGCAGTATACTCTCAAGATGACGGTAACGGATAAGAACCGAAACGAGGTCCTTACGCCGTCGGCTACTTTCACGGTAAACTAGAGGGACGGGAAGCCTGATAAGGCCACGCGCATGAACGCCAGGATGTGGACCACGGCGGTAGGCGTGCTTGCCGGCGCATTAGCGTCGGTGTCTCCCGCCTTCCCGGCCACCCCACAGAAGTTCAGCGGCAGCATTGTGGGTGTGGTCAGCAACGCGGGCGGCGTTCCGCAGATGGGCGCCAGCGTGCTTCTCTACGATCGTTTCGAGCGCCTCCTGCAGCGCGTTCTCACCACCGAGAGTGGTACCTTCGGCTTCGATTCCCTGCCCGCGGAAGTGTACGCGGTTCGCGTCTCGCTCGCCAGCTTCCTGCCTGCCTTCAAGCGCAACATCCAGGTTCAACCCGGCATGCAGAGCCTGCTGAACGTGAACCTCGCCAGCGTCTTCAGCTCGATCGAGCTGGTAGCGGTCTCGCCCGGCCAATCCTCCATCATGAGCGATGAATGGAGGTGGGTGCTGCGCAGCTCGTCGGCCACCAGACCGGTACTGCGCCTGTTGCCCGATTTCAACGATGCGTCGCGCCAGAAGACGGCCACTATTTTCTCGGACACCCGTGGAGTGGTCAGCGTATCGGCCGGCGACCAGGCATCGCAGTCTTCGTTGGGAACCCAGCCCGATATGGGCACCGCCTTCGCGCTCGCCACCTCCATCCTCGGCCAGAACCTGTTGCAGGTGGCCGGCAACGTCGGATATTCCACGGTGACGGGGGCGCCCACCGCCGCCTTCCGCACCAGCTTCCGCCGGGACGTGCCCGGGGGCATCAGCAGCCCGCAGGTGGAGCTCACCATGCGGCAACTCTCCTTGCCCTTGCGTGCCGGCGCCGCCTTCCTCAGCGGCGTTCAGAGTCCCGATTCCGCTCCGCTCCTGCGAACCCTTTCGGTAACCACGCTCGACTCGAAGCAATTCGGCGCCGACCTGCGCCTGGAGTACGGGGCGTCGCTCGATTCGGTGACTTTTCTGGACCGCATGAATTACGTCAGCCCTTACGCCCGCCTCACCTACGACCGCGGCCACGGCCAGGTCTTCCAGGTGGGCTACGCGTCGGGCACTCCCCCCGCCCAGGCTTTTGTGCGCGAAGGGGAGACGGGCATCGAACTGGAGCAGAACCTTTCGGCCCTGGCCATGTTCCCGCGCGTATCGCTCGCCCGGAACGCCGCCCGCATTCAGCGCACCTCCACGCTGGAGGCGGGCTACCGGAAGAAGGCGGGATCGCGGACCTACAGCGCGGCGGCCTATAGCGACGCGATCTCGAATGCCGCGGTCACCCTGCTCAGTCCGGGCGGTGTGATGCCGTCCCTGGACCTGCTTCCCGACCTGATGACGAATGGCTGGACCGTCAACGCCGGCAGGTATCGCGGCCTGGGCTACATGATGTCGGCGGCGCAGGAACTGGGCTCGCACTGCGAAGCGATGGTGGCCTACGGCGGCGGCCCGGCCCTGGTTGCCAAAACGGACGGCCCGGTTACGGACCTCAAATCGGCGATCGGCACCAGCCGGCGGCAGTCGGTGACAGCCCGGGCTTCCGGCACTCTGCCCGCCACGGGCACCCAGTTTGCCGTGAGCTACCAATGGGCCAACGTGTCGGCCCTGAATCCTGCCCACCTGTATCTCACCG
>DATNLV010000703.1:0-3615 GCA_035602665.1 Bryobacteraceae bacterium
GACCCAAACCAGCAATTCGGCCAACGATTACTATTTCACCGACTACACGTACAGGATCTACAACGGTACCGGGACGCCGGATTCGCTACAGTTCGTCACCAGCACGATCGCGGCCGGCAGCAATCCCCTGATGTCGATGCCGATGGTGGACTGGGTCTCCAAGGGATCGGCCGCGAACGGCACTGACAATGGTGAGCTCTACAGTTTCTCGGTCAGCAAGTACGGCGCACAGTGCCGCGCCAACGGCAACGCGGGCAACGGCGTCAAGACCGACTGCCAAACCAACATCACGGGGAACGATCCCCACGACGCTTATGTGCCGCTGCTGGACACGGCGACCACGCCTTGCCCGGCGAACCTGAGCCCCTGCACGGGCTTCGTAGACCGCCAGGACTGGACCATGAATCTGGCGGCCGCCTTCGGCTCCGCGCAGCACTTCTACGACATGGATAACGAGGTGGATATCTGGGGCGGGACGCACCGCGATATGCACCCCAATCCCACCGGCTACGAGGAATGGCGCGACGTCTACCTTCGGGTGGCTCGCAATCTGAAGACCTGGGACCCGGCCGCGGTCCGCCTGGGTCCGGTGAGCTGCTGCTGGTGGTTCTATTGGAACGGCGCCGACGCGAGCGACAAACCGGCGCACGGCAACATCGACCAGTTGCCCTGGTGGCTGAACGAGGTCTACTGGCACGATCAGATCGACGGCACGCGCTCGGTGGACTTGTTCGACATCCACGCGTATCCCGACGGGCCCGATACCTCCAGCTATTCGTACGCCCAGGATCAGGCAGTCAGTGCCAGGATCTACCGCGACTGGTGGGATCCGACGTATGTCAGCGAGTCGATGGGAACCATCAACCAGGTTTACGCCACCTCGATTCAGCCCAATCGCACTATCGCGTTCCGCATTCCGCGCATGCGCGCCATGGTCAACATGATCTATCCGGGCACCCCTCTGGCCATCACGGAATGGAGCGCCGAATTCGCCGGCACATCGGACTACTCGACGGCGCTGGGCGATGCGGACGGGTACGGCGTCCTGGGCCGGGAGCACGTGCAACTCGCATCCCGGTGGGTCGCTCCGGACGCCGCCAATCCCAACTACCAGACGCTGAAGCTGTATCGCAACTACGATGGGAACCACAGCACATTCGGGACGACTTCCGTTTCGGCGACGCACAACGCCGACCCGAACCTGTTCAGCGTGTACGCGTCGCTGGCGCCCTCGGGCTCCGCTCTCAAGATGATGGTGGTCAATAAGGACCCGGCCAACGCGGCGCAGGTTACGTTCACGCTGAACAACTTCACGCCGACCACGGTCACGTCGTACACTTTGTCGCAGACGTCGCCGGGCTCGATTACGGCATCCAGCAGCCAGGCCTGGAACGCGACCACGACCTTCCAGCCGTACACGGTAACGCTGCTGGTCATAAACGGCAGCCTTCCGAGCACGCCGGCGGCGGAGTGGGAGTTGAATCCGGATGCCGTTCAGGTTCCTGCGGGCGGCTCGGTCACACTTTCTCCGCGAATTGTTTCCGGCTCCGGGACCGTGGCGCTCACCACAGCTCAGTTCGACTCAGGCTCGGTCTGCGCCCAGCACGGCGGCTCCATCGCCATCACCACGGCGCAGCTACCGGGCGCGATTGCGGTCAGCCCCGGCAGCGCCTCGGGCTTCTGCCATTTCACGGTCACGGGCCAGGACGGCGCGAGCGTGACCCAGACCCAGGGCGGCTGGATCGTGGTCGGGAACCCGGCCGCTACGCTGGCCAACAGCACGACCGCCGCTTCCGGCGCCGCGGGCGCGCAGGTTACGCTCTCGGCGACGATGACGCCGGCCGCCGCGATCTCTTCTCCCGTGTGCCCGAGCGCACCCTGCGGACCTTCCTATGCTTCGGGCGCCTCAGTGCTGTTCACGGTGGATGCCGGCTCTCTCTCGGGCGGCGTCTATCCGGCCACATCAGGACTGAGACAGATTGCCAAGGCCGGCGCCAACGGCGTCGCCAGCGTGCAACTCACACTGCCGGCCGCCGGCGCGGCGGTCCACGTAACCGCGGAGGGCCCCTACGCGCTGGGGCATCCGGTAATCCAGTTCACTGAGACCGTGCAGGGAGGCGGCACGCCACCCCCGGCGCCTGTCCTGACCTCGCCAGCTAACGGAGCCACCGGCGTCGCAAGCCCAGGAACCCTGAGCTGGCAGGCCTCGACCGGAGCCACATCCTACAACGTGTACTTTGGCACCGCGGCGACTCCGCCCCAGGTGACGCAGACGAGCGCCACGAGCTACGCCGTCGGCGCCGTGAATCCCAGCACCACCTATTACTGGAGCGTGACCGCCGTGAATAGCTCTGGTTCAACGCCATCCGCCACCTGGTCGTTCCAGACGAGCGGCTCCTCAGGCGGCGGAACAGCCCTCCAGTTCGTCCCCGTCACGCCTTGCCGGGTGGTGGATACGCGCCAAGCATCAGGACTCTTCGGAGGGCCCTCGCTCGGAGCGGGAGGCACGCGCGACTTCGCCATTCCCCAGAGCGGCTGCGGCATTCCGGCCGGCGCCCAGGCGTACTCTCTGAACGTCACCGTGGTGCCGAAAGGCCCGCTTCCCTACCTCACACTGTGGCCCGCCGGCGAGGCCAAGCCCCAGGTCTCGACATTGAATTCGTTCGAGGGCACCGTGGTGGCCAATGCCGCTATCGTTCCCGCCGGCGCCGCCGGAGCGGTCAGCGTTTTCGCCTACAGCGCCACCGACGTCATCCTGGATATCAACGGCTACTTCACGGCTTCGACCAATGCGGGTTCATTTTCCTTCTATACGGCATCACCCTGCCGCATTGCGGATACGCGCGGCGCGACGGGCCCGTTTGGCGGGCCCAGCATAGCGGGCGGGAACGAACGGGATTTCGCGGTGGCGTCCGCCGGTTGCGGCATTCCCTCTACCGCGCAGGCTTATTCGCTCAATGTCACCGTGGTGCCGCCCGGCTATCTCGGCTATCTCACCACCTGGCCCACCGGACAGGCCCGGCCCAACGTTTCCACGCTGAATTCCTGGACCGGCAAAATCGTGGCCAATGCCGCGATCGTTCCGGCCGGAAGCAACGAATCGGTCTCGGTTTTCGTGAGCGATCCTAGCAACGTGATCCTCGATATCGACGGCTACTTCGGCGCCCCCGGCGGCCAGGGAGCGCTCTCGTTCTACCCGGTCACGCCCTGCCGGATCGCGGACACGCGCAATGCCAACGGCCCCTTCGGAGGCCCCATCGTCGAGTCCGGCACATTCCGTTCCTTCACCATTCCGGCCAGCGGTTGTTCGATACCCTCAACCGCCGCCGCCTATTCGCTGAATGTGACCGTGGTGCCGGATGGTCCGCTCTACTATCTGACGACGTGGCCGGCGGGCGCGACGCAGCCCGGCGTCTCGACGTTGAACTCCTTCGATGGCTCGGTGGTGGCGAACGCAGCCATCGTCCCGGCCGGCGCCAACGGCGCGATCAGCGTTTATGCCGCGGGGCAAACGCACGTGATCCTCGATATCAACGGCTATTTCGCTCCATAACGCCGACGGCCTCTGGGCCTCGCAGCAGGCCGCATCCAGGTTTGGCTTGGCGACTCCGGTGG
>DATNLV010000706.1:0-5405 GCA_035602665.1 Bryobacteraceae bacterium
TGTGGCCTGTGGCTTGGGGCATGTGGGTGCACGACTCCCGCAAGGGATCAACAGGCCACAAGCCAGAGCCACGCGCAGCGCGTACGGGGAAATAGGCCGGGTTGCGGTGGAACAGTATCCGTTTCTCTTTGAATTGCGGGCCGTTCTGCAATATACTCGCAAGGATGACCTGCCGGCTTGCCCGCATTGCCGCGATTGCCGTGTTGCTGGGAGGCTGCGCTGCCGCCAGCACCCCGATTAACGTCGTCGCCATTACCCAATGGCTCCCGGTGACGGACGAAGAACGCAATCTCAAGGCGCCCACGGTCGATCCCGAGGCAGGCGCGGAGGCGCTGTTCTGGCGGGTGCATTTGGTGGACTCATACCAGAACGGAGAAGCCCAGACGGTGCTGTACCACTACCTTCGCATCAAGATTTTCGATCAGCGCGGCGCGAAGAGTCAGGGCACCCAGGACATCACGTATTCCGGCAGCCACGCGATCCTGGACGTTGCCGGCAGGACCATTAAGCCGGATGGCACGATCGTGGAATTGAGCAAGGATGCGATTTTCCACCGGGACATCGTCAAAATCAGCGGCCACAAACTCAAGGCCGTGTCTTTTGCCATGCCCGCGGTGGAACCGGGCGTCATCATAGAGTACCGCTGGCGCGAGGTGCGGGACAAAGAGTTGGCCAGCTACGTGCGGCTGCCGTTTCAGCGCGATATTCCCGTGCACGAGGTCACGTACTTCGTCAAACCGCTGGTGCTCTGGCACACCACCATCCCCCCCATGCGGCGGGTTTCATTTGGACCCCAGCCCAGCGACTTCGTTCGGGAAAAGGACGACTTCTTCAGTACATCGCTGAAGAATGTGGCGGCGTACAAAGAGGAGCCGCTGATGCCGTCCGAGTGGGTCGTTCGGGCTTGGACGCTGTTGTATTATGCCGACGACGTCAAGGCCAGCCCGGAGAAGTTCTGGGGGGAAGAAGGCAAGAAGACATACTCCCTGTACGAACCCTATCTCAAGGTGAGCGCCGAAGTCCGGGAGGCCGCGGACGCGGCGGTGGCGGGGGCGAAGGATCAGGACGACAAGCTCGCCAAGCTCCTCCAATACTGCCGGACCAGGATCAAGAGCCTGGGCGACGACGACGTGACCGAGCAGCAACGGGAGAAGGCGAAGGAGAACAACAAGCCCGCGGACACCCTGAAGCGCGGCATCGGTTCGGGATTCGACGTGAACATGCTGTTCGCCGCGATGGCGCGGACGCAAGGCTTCGATGTGCGTGTGGCGAAGCTGGGAAACCGCAACGACGTTCCCTTCGAGCGCGCATTTCTCAATCCGTATTTCCTGCGCACCACGGGCATCGCCGTAAAGGTGGGGGGCCAGTGGCGGGTCTACAATGCGGCCGCCAAGAGGCTTCCCATGGGGATGCTGGCGTGGCAGCAGGAGGGCTCGCAGGCGCTGATATCGGATGCGAAAGAGCCGCTGTTCGTCGAGGTGCCGTTTTCCGACCCCGAAAGATCGCTCAGCTCACGGACGGGCGCGTTCGAGCTCGACGAACAGGGCACGCTGGAGGGCGAGGTGCGCATGACCTACACCGGACACGCGGCCGCCGAGCGGCGGGAAGAAAACGCCACGGAATCGGCGGCGCAGCAGGAGGACCGCGTCCGCGACATGGTGCGCCGGCGCTTCAGTGATGCCGAGGTATCCGAGGTGAAGGTGGAGAACATCGAGGACCCCGAAAAGCCGCTCACGTATTCCTACCGTGTGAAGGTCCCGGGCTACGCGCAACGGACCGGCAAACGGATGTTCGTGCCGCTGGCCTATTTCCAAGCCGGCCTGGTGGCGAAGTTCCCCGCTAGCGACCGCAAGTACGACGTGTGGTTCCCCTATCCCTGGGCCGAGGAGGATCGGGTCACCATCAAGACTCCCCGGGGCTTCGCGTTAGAGAATGCGGAGGCGCCGGCGTCGTTCAAGTTCGGCGAGCTCGGGGGCTACGAGGCTTCCGCCAAGGCGGGGCACCAGCAACTGGAGTACCAGCGCAAACTGGTGTTTGGGCGCGGGGGCCGGTTGGTCTTCCCGTTCGGGTCATACCCGAAGCTCAAGCACGCCTTCGACGAGATTCACCACGAGGACCAGCACGCCATCATCCTTCGCCAGGAGACGGCCGGAGCGCCGGCGGGCCAATAAGACGTGTGTCTGCATTGTTTCGGCGCTTCGGTGCGCTCCCTGGCGGTGCCGGGCGCGCCGCCCAAAAGCACGCAGACGTTGGATTAAGATTTAACGGTATCCGTTTCTCTTTGATTCGCGACCCATTCTGAAATATACTCGCAAGGATGGCCTGCCAACTTGCCCGCATTGCCTCGATTGCCGTGTTGCTGGGTGGCTGCGCCGCCGCCAGCACCTCGATTAACGTTGTCGCCATTACCCAGTGGCTTCCGGTGACGGACGAGGAACGCAATCTCAAAGCGCCCAAGATCGATCCCGATGCCGGGGCGGAAGCGCTGTTCTGGCGGGTCCACGTGGTGGATGAGGTCAAGGGCCAGGATCCCGAGACGGTCCTCTATCACTACATTCGCATCAAGGTTTTCAATCAGCGCGGCTGCGACGAACAGGGCACTCAGGATATCAGGTACTTCGGAAAACACACGATCGCCGAGATCGCCGGAAGGACCATCAAGTCCGACGGCACGATCGTGGAATTGAAGAAGGACGCGATCTTCAAGCGGGACCTGGTCAAGGC
Organism: Bryobacteraceae bacterium; assembly: GCA_035602665.1. Classification (GTDB taxonomy): domain Bacteria; phylum Acidobacteriota; class Terriglobia; order Bryobacterales; family Bryobacteraceae; genus DASWZN01. The sequence continues at coordinate 2,725 of DATNLV010000706.1, forward strand.
CGGCGGCCTCAAGGTCAAGGCGGTGTCCTTTGCCATGCCCGCGGTCGAACCCGGCGTGATCCTCGAATACCGCTGGCGCGAGACGCGGGATGACGAGCTGGCCAACTATGTGCGAATGATGTTCCAGCGCGACGTCCCGGTGTACGAAATCAAGTATTTCATCCGGCCGCTTTCGCTGGATTACGTCACGCTCCCGCCCATGAAGCGGGTGTCTTTTGGGATGCAGCCTGGTCCGACCGTCACGGAAAAGGACGGCTTCTACAGCATGTCGCTGAAGGATGTGCCGGCTTATAAAGAAGAACCGCTGATGCCGTCGGAGTGGGTGGTGCGGAACTGGACCCTGCTGTACTACGGCGACGACATCAAGGCCAGCCCGGAGAAGTTCTGGACAGGCGAAGGCAAGAAGATCTACTCCCTGAACGAGCCGTATCTGAAGGCGAATAGCTACGTCCGGGACGTATCGAACGAGGCGGTTGCGGGGGCGACGAGCCCGGAGGAGAAGCTGGCCCGGCTGGTGCAGTACTGCCGCACCAAGATCAAGCTGTTTGACGACGAAAGCGTGACCGAGCGGGAGCGGGAGAAGGCCAAGGAGAACAACAGGCCCGCGGACACCTTGAAGCGCGGCATCGGTTCGGGATTCGACGTGAACATGCTGTTTGCCGCGATGGCCAGGGCGCAGGGCTTCGACGTTCGGGTGGCGAAGCTGGGCGACCGCGGCGATTTCCCCTTCAATCGGGGTTTTCTCAACACCTACTTCATGGGCACCATCGATATCGCCGTGAAGGTGGGGGACCAGTGGCAGTTCTACAATGCCGCCACGAAGTGGCTTCCGGTGGGGATGCTGCCCTGGCGGGAGGAAGGCTCCGATGCGCTGGTAACCGATCCGAAAGAGCCGGTGTTCGTGCAGGCGCCGGTTTCCGATCCGGAGAAATCCCTTCGCTCGCGGACGGGCGTTTTTCAGGTTGACGAGGATGGCACGATCGAGGGTGAGGTCCATCTGGCTTTCAGCGGGCACGCGGCGGCCGGCCGCCGGGAAGAGCTGGCGCGGGAATCGCCGGCGCAGCAGGAAGACGATATCCGCGAGATGGTGCGGGGGCAGATGAGCAATGCCGAAGTGTCCGACGTGAAGGTCGAGAACCTCCTGGACGCCGATAAGCCCCTGGCGTACTCCTACCGCGTGAAGGCGCCGGGCTATGCGCAGCGCACCGGCAAGCGGATCTTCGTGCAGCTGGCCTACTTCCAACACGGCGTGGCGGCGAGGTTCACCGCCAGCGAGCGCAAATACCCGGTCTGGTTCGACTATCCCTGGGCCGAGGAGGACGACGTCACAATCAAAGTTCCCAAAGGCTTCGAGCTGGAGAACGCGGAGTCGCCGGCCTCGTTCGGACTCGGCCCCGTCGGAGAATATCGGGTTTCCGTCAAGGCGGGCCGCGGCCAACTTATGTACCACCGCAAGTTCGTATTCGGGCGCGGGGGCACGCTGGTGTTCCCGGCTGCGAGCTACACGGCGCTCAAGAAAGCCTTCGACGCGATTCAGGAGCAGGACCAGCACACCATCACGCTGCGCCAGCAGGCGGCCGGCGCGGGAGCGAATCAATGAAACGCTTTGCAGCATTGTTCCTCTGGGTTGGGCTGGCCGCCGGTGTGGCGCTGGCCGGCGACGACGTTCCCCAGTGGCTGCGGGACGCGGCGGCGGCGCCGCAAGCAACCTATGACCGCAAGGTTCCGGCGGTGGTGCTGCTGCAGGAGGAGCAGGTCACGGTAGACGCGAGCGGGAAGACCGAGACCGTGAAACGGGGCGCCATCCGGATTCTGAACCGCGACGGACGCGTGTACGCCGGCGTGAGCATGGACTATATCGTTTCGACCGACAAGATCAAGGACTTCCACGGCTGGACCCTGCCCGCGAGCGGAGCGCCGATCCGTTACAAGAAGGACCGGCTCATTGACGCCGCGGCGGCTGCCAACGATGTGTACAACGAAGTGCGGGTGCGGTTTTTCCAGGCTGGGGACGACGCCCAGGACGGCAGTGTCTTCGGCTACGAGATGTCGATGGAGAGCAAGTCGGTCTTCACTCAATTCGAGTATTTCTTCCAGGAGGGCCTGCCGGCCAGCGTCTCGCGCTATTCCTTGACCCTGCCCCCGGGTTGGGAAGTAAAGAGTGTCACATATGGCCACGCCGCCGTCGCGCCTCAGACCGCGGGCTCGACCTACACCTGGGAACTGCGCGACCTGCCGTTCATCGAGAAAGAGCCGCACTCTCCGGACATGGGAGCGGTGTCGCCCCGGCTGGCGATCAGCTACCTGCCGCCCGAGGGCAACCAGGCCGGACTTCGCGCCATGACGGACTGGGCGGCGGTGGCGAGATGGATGGCGGATCTCAGGGACGCGCAGGCCGACGGAGCCGGCGCCATCGACGAGCGCGCCCGTACGCTGACGGCCGGCGCGACTTCGGACCTGGCGAAGATCCAGGCCATCGCCAGGTTCGTACAGGGCATCAATTACGTCGCGATCCAGACCGGAGTGGGGCGCGGAGGCGGCTGGAAGCCGCACCTGGCGTCAATGGTTCTGGAGAAGCAGTACGGCGATTGCAAGGACAAAGCGAACCTGATGCGCGCGTTGCTGAAAGCTGTTGGGATTCCGGCTTACATGGTGTCGATTTTTTCTGGAGACCGCTCCTA
>DATNLV010000710.1:0-2774 GCA_035602665.1 Bryobacteraceae bacterium
TCTCGATACGTTCACGTTCACCGACCCCAAGCGCACCTTCGAGTTGAATCCGTCCGAGGGCGAGCGCCTGCAGGATTTGATGGGGCGCATTGCTCTGGGAAAGACGGATGCCAGGCGGCTGTTCCGCAACCGGCCGCAGCCGCGCCCCGAAAGGCGCGTCGTCGAGCCGCGGATTCAGTTCGATTTCGAGGCGCACGAGACGGCGACGCTGGTGGAGATTGTGGCGGAGGACCGGATCGGACTGCTGTACAGCCTGGCCACCGTTTTTTCTTCGAACGGGTGCAACATTGACACCGTACTTATTGACACGAAGGGCCGGCGGGCGATCGATGTTTTTCACATCGCCAAGGATGGGCGGAAGCTGTCCGAGGAAATGCAGGAGGCGCTGAGGCAGCAGTTGGTGGCGGCTTGTTTGGGGGAGTGAACGCGAACGTCCAAAGCATTATTGGCCGCCGATGAACGCCGATGAACGCAGATAGGAAAGAAATGGGCGGGTCTGGAGACCCGCTGCAGGCGTGGACGCCTGCCCCACTTACTTGGCGTGGCGGATGGCTAGAATGATCAGGCCGAAGACCACTATCGGGATCAGCGCCATGGCGGCGTAAAAGAGAACCGTCTTCAGCCACGGGGTGCGGCGTGTCTTCCAATCCTTCAGTTCGGAGCGGTCTGCCGCGGAGACCTGGTCCAGGTGCTCGAGATCCCAGGCAAACTCGTTCGCCGTTGAGTAGCGATTCTGGGGCTCCCGCTCGATGGCGCGGTAGATGACCTCCTGCAGCTCCGGCGAGATCGCCGGGTTGTGCTCGCGCGGCGGGATGGGATTGTTCACCAGGCGGTCGTTCATGACGAGGAACGGATTGGCGCCCTGGAATGGCGTCTCGCCGGTGAGCATCTCGTAAAGCATCACGCCCAGCGAGTAGATGTCGCTGCGGCCGTCGCCGCGCTTTCCCTTCACCTGCTCGGGAGAGATGTAGTCGGGGGTCCCCATGATCTGGGACATTTTCCCGAAGGTCAGCCGCCGCGCGCCGGTCTTGCCGGCGATGCCGAAATCGATCAGCTTGATGTTGTCGTCGGCGTCCACCATGATGTTTTCGGGCTTGAGGTCGCGGTGGACGACGCCGTTGCGATGGATGTAGTCCAGGGCGTCGCAGACGGCGATGGCGATGTGGAGGGCGCGCTCCTGGGGCAGCGGCCTGGTCTCACGGAGGATGTGGCGGAGCAGGCGGCCGTTGACCCACTCCATCACCATGTAATGGCCACTGCGGGAGTCGTCGGCGAGCACCTTCATGACGGCGGGGTGGTCGAGGGCCTGGCCGACCTCCTCCTCGCGCTTGAAGCGGTCGAAGATGACGGGGTCGGCTTCCATTTCCGGATGGGGGATCTTGAGGGCGACCTGGCGTCCGGTGCGGGTGTCGGTGGCCCTGAAGATGGAGGCCATGCCGCTGCGCGCCACCAATCCCTCGATTCGGTAATGGTCGAGTTGTTCGCCGGTGTGGAGTCCAGTCATGGCGCGAGCGTGAGGAGGGGGGCGATGGAGCGGCGGCGATGACAACCCACCCGTCCATTTTGGCATGCGGGGTGTGGGAAAGTCCGTTGAGGGGCGCTAGCGCCTGGGGAGCAGCCTATGCCCTTCGCGGAGAATACCTGGGCGAATACCAGCCCTAACGACGTCACTCGTTGGTATACGGTTGGAAAGGCCACTCGCGACAGGGCCGCAACTGCCGCCGCGCTTTGGCAAGTGGTAGGCTGGCGGGATGCGAACGTTCCCCCAAGCGGCGCTCAAGCAGTTCAACGGGCGGACCGCCTGAACGACTACTTCGCAGCCGCAACGAAGGCCTATGCCTTCAAGGACGACGAGGAAGCAGGCTTTGCCGCCTTTGCCGTTGCGGTCACCGTGAAGGGGACGCAGCGTTCGGGAATGATCGCTTTCACGCAGGCGGTGGCAGCCGAACTTGAGCGCGGCTCTCCTGGCTGGACGCCGGACGAAGAGGCAAGGGTCCGATTGATCGTCGCAAGACTGCGGATTCTCGCGGAGAGGATCGCATCGAAGGACTGGAGCCTCGCAGACTCTATGGTTGCGCAGCGGCAACTGCGGAAGGTATCGCGTTCGTACTTCGACGCACTAGGCGGCAAGGTTGATCCAGCCGTCTTCCATCGACGGTACCCGGACATTTTCAGCGAACACGCAAACCCAGTGACGGAGCCAGCCAAGGCGCCGTTTTGCACCGCTTGCGGGGCTAGGATCGATGTCGCGTGGTCGTTCTGCGGCGAATGCGGTGCGCAGAAGCCCAGCCGTTCGCGGTTGTAGGTCTCGTTGGCAAAACCCAACATCAGGCCGTGGGCTACCTTGATTCTCAGTGGCCCGGCCCGTACGGCCTCCACGTCAACGCATTGAACACGGCGTGGACGTCTTCGCTCTCCCTCTTCAAATTAGCCAGTGCATCAGAGACGGCGTGGAACTTGGTGTTCTCAGGCTCCTGATACACACCCGGCTCAGCAGGTGCCGTCCAATTGGTCAGAACATGATTCCCAGTCGGGCGAATGATCCTGTAGTGCCAGCGGTCGTCGCTCCACTGCACCTCCAAATGAAGGTCAGCAAGATCCGCGAGATAGCCCTGTCCCTGCGCAGGTATCATGATTACCCCTTCCCGCCCTAGTCTACTCCGCTCTTTCCAGCCGCCGCCCGGCCGCTCCGGATAGGACGTCCTGGGCCCGGGCAGGCCTTCTAACGCAGTTTTTGGGGCAGTGCGCGTAAGGAAAGCATGATTTGGCGAGGG